>DAOUJB010000216.1:0-2291 GCA_034423155.1 Anaerolineae bacterium
TCGCATTTATTGACCCGGAGGGTTTGGAAGTCCACTGGGATACGATTGCGACTCTGGGTAAACGAATTCGCTGCGACTTGGTCATTAACTTCTCGACGAGCGGCATCACACGCAACATAGCGTTGGCCTATGAGTCGCCTGGTGAAACGGCGATAGACAGGCTATTTGGCAACAGGAAATGGCGCAATGTCTACGCGAATCTTCGCAATCGAAAAGAGAGCAGCGCGGTGCGGCGAGCAATGATCAACCTATACGCCAAGCAGCTTCAGAATCTTTCATACAAGACTACAGAACCAAATGGTGAACACATAATCTTGAACTCACGAAACAGGCAACTTTACTGTCTTCTTTGTGCAAGCAAACATCAGTTGGGAGTTGATTTCTTCTCTCAAGCCGCCGCAAAGTTCAAACCGCCGCAGCTGCCGGGATTCGCTTAGGCATCAGCACAGGTGGAAACTCCTCCCTCCACTCTTCCCACTCCAGATTGCCCTTGAAGAACACATCGACGCCCGCCCCATCCAGCACATCCAGCAAGCCCGCCGTCCAGACGCGTTCGGGCTGAAAGGTCTTTCTGCCATCACTCGCCGCGCCGATGATCGCCCACTCAAAAGGCAACTCGCCCTCATCCCGCAGCCACGCCTCAAACACCGGCGCGACATCAAACCACAGCGGCTCGATGCTCATGAAGCGCACAGTCGCCTCCACCTCGCGCAGATGTCGCAGGTAAGCCATCAGCGCCCGCGCGCCACCAGTCTCGCTCATCACATGACCGGCCGGCAAACTCACACCCACCCATACATTCTGCGGATAGGGATTGAACTGCGGCAGACGAATCGGAAATTTGCTCAGCGTCTGAAAGGTGTGCTGGTCCGCCTTGCGCATCACATCAAGCACCTGGCGGATCTGCTCTTCGGGCACCCAGTGTCCAAACAAATCGGCCATGCTGCCCACGAAGATGCCTGCGGGCTTCTTTAGACGCCGGGGCGCGTCCAACTGGTGCGGACGCCAATAATGGTGCTCGAAACCGTGCGGATACCCGCGCGTGAAGCGCTCGGCGATGGTCTTGGCATAGCACTCGGTTATCGAATCATCGGGCATGCGCCAGGTGCAACCGTGCAGACAGCCACCCGTGGGATTCCAGGTGTAGCCGGGCAACTCGCTGCCATCGGCTTGGCGGATGCGCGTCCATTCGATGCCCTTGGGCGGCTTCTGTCGGTTCATGGCGGCCTCGCGTTGGCTCAATCATGCTCAAGGATAGAACATATGTGGCAACACGCAAGCGCGAAACCTGCCGATCCATAAAACAGGATCAACAGAATGGTCGCAAACGACATTCGTCATGAAAGCGCTGTTCACAGCGGCTGTCTCCCCCCAAAAAACTCCTGCTAATGGGGGGAGAAGCGAATGCTGGCGGCACGGAACTAGCCAGACATCATCTTGTCCATTGAATTCATGGACATGCTCGAATCTTCCATCATCATCGACATGCCGCACTTGTCCCGCGCGTAGTCATAAAAGCCGGCTTGCCAGTCGTCAACCGTCTCGCATGTCTGCCCCATCAAGCAGCAGTTGTCCATCAGTGTCATGTGAACTGGTGACTCATAGATCACTTCATCGGTGTCGGGCGGCAGCGGACACAAGCCAGCCAGGAAGTCCAGATGACCGCCATGCCAGTCCGCCTCCGTTGCGCAGTCTCGGCCCAACTGGCAGCAATTGTCCACATACAGCGTGGTCGGCTCTGGCGGATAATAGATAGCTTCGACTTCTGCTTCGGAAAGCCTGGCGTGCTGCACCCAGTCGGCAATCCAGGCATGTCCGCCATCGTGCTCCACTTTCAGCCAGCGGTTGAAGCTGTCGACGACATTCAACACCGAGCCTTCTGCCAGCACAGCCACAATGTCGCTTTCCAGGCTGTGCAGTTCGCGCAGGTTGGTCTCGATCAGCAGGCGGATGTGGTAGTTGGACGGCTCCATGTCCGCGGGCATGGCAGGCATCGCCAGCATGGAATCCGCCTCGGGCATACTGCCGTCATCATCCAGGCGCGTGTGCATCACCCAATCAGCCAGCCACACTTCGCTGCCTTCATACGACACTTTCAGCCAGCGATTGAACTGTTTGAGCACAGTCAGTTGCGTGCCCTGCGGCACTCTAGCTGCCAACTCGCTGTCCAGGCTCCAAGATGCGCGCAGGTTTGCTTCGGTATCCAAGCGAATCATATAACCGTTTTGTGCAAGAGAACTCAGCGCCAAAGCCATCGCCAATAACAATGCAAATGCATATCTCATGAGAAT
>DAOUJB010000217.1:0-3134 GCA_034423155.1 Anaerolineae bacterium
ACGCCAGAGGGCTTGCGCGCGCTGTATGGCGTCTGCACGCATCTCGGCTGCCTGCCCAAGTGGGTGCCGACCAACAACCGCTTCGAATGTCCCTGCCACGGCAGCAAGTTCCACCTGAGCGGCGACTGGATCGAAGGACCTGCACCGCGCAACCTCGACCTCTTCATCGCCAGGGTGACCTATGCCGATGGCACGACCCTGGAGACGCCGGCTGGTGGCGGCGCGATCCCGCTGGACCTCAACCGACAGATCACCAGCATCCAAATCGACACTGGCGCGCGCATCACCGGGGCGCTGCACTAAGCTGGCACACCTAGCCTGAAGAGACACGAGGCGCAAAATGAGCATCCTCCCCTTCCCCTCATTCTTGGATGATGTCAAAGAAAAAGGCTTCAAGAAAGCGGTCTTCGAGGGCATTGACGATTCCGTAGAGCGTTTGACAGCCGGCTTGAATGTGCAAGACCTGCGCGAGGCTTTCCGCGGCGAAAACCCAAGCCGCCGTCCCAACCCGCGCCTGACCCCGCATGCCGATGGCTTTTGGCTGCACATGCGCCCGTCTTATTTCAACCGCGATGTGACCGGCATGTATCCCAGCTTCCGCCTGGGCTGGCTTTCATCGTATTTTGTGTTCTTTGAAACTATAACCGGCATCCTGTTGATGCTCTGGTACACGCCGTCGCCGGAGATCGCCTATGGCGACATGCTGACGATATTGAGCAATGTGCCGCTGGGGCAGCTGATGCGCGATATGCACCGCCTCGGCGCGGAGTTCATGGTCGCTGTGGTCGCCCTGCACATGATGCGAACATGGATCACCGGCAGCTACAAAAAACCGCGTCAGTTCACCTGGTTCAGCGGCCTGCTGTTGCTGGTTATTACTGGATTCCTTAGTTTCTCCGGCTATCTGCTGCCTTGGGACCAGCTCTCGCTGTGGGCGGTGACGATCGGCGCATCCATGGCCGAAGCCACGCCGGTCGTCGGCGACCAGGTCAACCTGCTGCTGCGCGGCGCTCCCGAGCTGGGCGCGAACGGCTTGCTGCGCTTCTACCTGCTGCATGTGCTGGCGCTGCCGGCGCTGCTCTTCGTCTTCTTCGGCGTGCACTATTACAAGGTAATCATTCACGGACACAGCCTACCGCCGCAGAAGGAAAATATCGGCGAGGACTCCGCCAAGCGCGTGCCGCTGGACAAGCGCGTCTACTTCATCCCCGATGTGCTGACCTACGAGATGATGTGGCTGGCTGCAACGACCTTCATCATCACCGTGCTGTGCATCTGGTTCTATCATGCGCCGCTGGAAAATCATGCCGACCCGCAGGTCACGCCGCTGGGCACGACAGCGCCCTGGTACTTCTTGTGGATTCAAGGGGCGCTCAAGCTCGGCGACAAGTTCGTTTGGGGCGTCGCCTTCCCCAGCATCGCGCTGGGCGCATTGGCGCTTTTGCCCTACCTGGATGTCACGCCCAGCCGGCGCTATGCCCACCGCCGCTTCATGCTGACCCTGGCTATGCTGCTGGTCTCGGCAACCACCATCCTCAGCTACATGGGTTTGGCGAAGTTCGCCGTGCAGACATCGGCAGAAACCGAGATTGTGCACGAGTTGACATTTGAGCCGGCGCACAGCAAGGTCGGCATCGGGCGGACGATCCCCTACGACCAGATGATCGTCGGCGCGTATACCACCGCCCAGCTGCACGGGCACGAGGGCATGTCGGCGGCCGAGATCATCGCCGAATTCAATGCCGAAACACAAGCCAACGGTCAATTCACCCAGATGCTGGACGAACTCAAGAATCAGCATGTCGGCGCGAATCAACTGCCGCTGCGCTTCCGCACCATTCCCGAAGACGAAGCGCCGAAATTGATGCAAGTGATGGAAGAATTCGAGCATCACCTGGCGCAAGAGCCGATTGAACTGCCCGATGTTTGGGGCGCGCTGGTCATCACCGACAACCAGGCTGGCTTGAAGCGGCTCGACTGGGTCGTCAGCTGGGACAGCGTGCTGATCGAAGGCGGCGAAGTCATGATGGACGATGCGGGCGACCCCATCATCGTCTTTGCCAGCGAGCAAATGCCGATGCTGGATGACGCTGGCGAGCCGATGATGGATGATGCGGGCGAACCGATGATGCAAGAGATGCCGATGCTGGACGAAGCCGGCAATCCCATCCCCAAGCGCCGCATCTTCAGCGACCACCTCTTCATTCACCGGGAATCGGCTTACTTCGATTAGGCGGAAAGCGCCCAACTGAGCGAGGCAGACACAGGATACAGCAATGAATCTTTTGGTGATCAGGTCTATCGAAGCGCGCATTCTGATGGGCATTACGATGTTTGTCGGCATGATGATCCTGGTGGGCTGGGTGGCAATCAACGAAGAAGCGCGCATGCAAGCTTTCGTGCGCCAGCATACGGGCCGCTCAATCGAACGCGGCGCAGAACTTTACGCCTCGCTTTGCTCCGAATGCCATGGCGAAGAAGGCTATGGTGCCGGCGATCGCGCACCCGGACTGAACAACCCGCATCTCTTTGGCTTCGACCCGGTCGGCGAGCAGACAGCCGCCATCACCACGGCCAATCGCACGCTGGTGCGCCTGACTGAAGATACCGACAATCTGCTCGCAGAGTTCACCGACGCCGATAATCCGCCCGACGCAGACCGCCAAGATGAAATCCTGGCGGAGTTGGCAGAGCTGGAAGCGGGAATCGCCGAACAGCAGGCGTTGGTTGAAGCGGCTGTCGCCGAGCGCATCGCCATCCTGGAGACGCTGGATACGGCTGTGGACAACGGATTGTTCCCGCTTTGGGAAAGCGTCGTCGATATCGAAACAACCGGCGATAACGAGGTCGAAGTCTTCTTCAACAGCAACGGCACGCGTCTGGCGCAAGTTGGCTGGGCGGGCGACTTGCACGGCTATGTCGTCACCACGCTCATCCATGGCCGGCCCGGCAGCGCGCGCGTTTATCCCAACAGCACGGGCATGGCCGCCTGGTCGCAGACGGCTGGCGGTCCCCTGCGCCAAGACCAGATCGAAGACCTGGCTGCCTACATCATCAACTGGGACAAAGGCGCCAACTGGTCGACCGAAGACTTCCTGGCTGTCGCCCAATATGGCAAGCCGCTGGCTGATGGC
>DAOUJB010000218.1:0-4515 GCA_034423155.1 Anaerolineae bacterium
GCGCCGGAAGAACGCGCCCGCGGCATCACCATCAATATCCGCCATGTCGAGTACGAAACCGACAATCGGCACTACGCGCATGTAGACTGCCCGGGCCACCGCGATTACATCAAGAACATGATCACCGGCGCGGCGCAGATGGACGGCGCCATCCTCGTCGTCAGTGCGCCCGATGGCCCCATGCCGCAGACCCGCGAGCATGTCTTGCTGGCCAAGCAGGTCGAGGTGCCGGCTATGGTCGTCTACCTCAACAAGACCGACCAGATGGATGACGAAGAACTGATTGAGCTGGTCGAAATGGAATTGTCCGAGCTGCTGGAAGGCTACGACTTCGATCCCGATACGCCGATTATCAAAGGCTCGGCGCTGGCTGCGGAAGAATGCGCGAGCGACGACCCCGGCTCGCCAGAATACGCTTCCATTGTCGAGCTTATGGACGCGGTCGATGAGTGGATTCCCACGCCTGTGCGCGATGTCGACAAGCCGTTCATGATGGCGATCGAAGATGTCTTCTCCATCAAGGGACGTGGCACGGTCGTAACCGGCAGTGTCGCCCGCGGCACGCTGTTGAAAGGCACCGAAGTGGACATCGTCGGTTTGCGCGACGATATTCGCCAGACTGTTGTCACCGGCATCGAGATGTTCAACAAAGAGTTGGACCAGGCGCAGGCTGGCGACAATGCTGGCATCTTGCTGCGTGGCGTGGCGCGCACCGATGTGCAGCGCGGCATGGTTATCGCCAAGGTCGGCAGCATCACCCCGCACAAGAAGTTCAAGTGCGAGGTCTATGTGCTGCGCCGCGACGAAGGTGGGCGTCACAAAGCCTTCTTCACCGGCTATCGTCCGCAATTCTACATCCGCACCATGGATGTCACTGGCACCATCACCCTGCCCGCGGGCGTAGAGATGGTCATGCCCGGCGACAATGTCAACCTGGATGTAGAGCTGATCACGCCAGTTGCGCTGGAGCGCGGTTCGTCTTTCGCCATCCGCGAGGGCGGCTTGACCGTCGGCGCCGGGCGCATCACCGAGATTCTTGAGTAGGTCTATCTGAGGGTCGGGCGGGGCTTCTGAGCGAGGCGGCCGCCCACCCCAGACACAGCTAAAGGTTGGGGCATGGCAAAAAACAAAATTCGCATTCGATTGAAAGCCTATGATCATCGTGTGCTCGACCAGTCGGCGGTGCGCATCGTCGATACGGCCGAACGCACCGGCTCGCGAGTTGTGGGTCCGGTGCCGCTGCCCACGCGTATCGAGCGCTTTACTGTGCGGCGCTCGCCATTTATTGACAAAGATTCCCAAGAGCACTTCGAGGTGCGCACGCACAAGCGCCTGATCGATGTGCTAGACCCAGACAGCAAGACCATCGACACGCTGATGCGGCTGAACCTGCCGGCGGGCGTCGATATCGAAATCAAGATTTAGGGGCGGCGCAGCGTTGTCGCCAAGACAGGATTGCGGGCAGCACATTCACCGGCACCCGAGCGGAGGCTAAATCATGAAAGGCATGATTGGCAAAAAAGTAGGCATGACCCAGGTCTTTGACGAGCAAGGCACGGTCATCCCTGTAACGGTCATCCAGGCTGGTCCCTGCTATGTCACCCAAGTGCGCAACCAGGCGCGCGATGGCTATGTTTCGGTGCAGTTGGGCTTTGGCGAAACCAAACCCAAGAATTTGACCAAAGGCCAGCTGGGGCATTTGCAGAAATCAGATTTGCCGGCGTTGCGCCACCTGCGCGAGTTTCGGCTGACCGATGGCGCGGCTGTCGAAGTCGAAGAAGGGCAAGAGATTACGGTAGGCGTCTTCGAGCGCGGCGACTTGGTCGATGTCATCGGCACGAGCAAAGGCCGCGGATTCGCCGGCACCATCAAGCGGCACGGCTTCGCGAGGGGACCGAAGACGCACGGTCAATCCGACCGCATGCGCTCGCCCGGTTCGATCGGCATGTGCGCGACGCCCGGCCGCACCCTCAAAGGCAAGAAGATGGCCGGACGCATGGGTAACGACCGTATCACTGTACAGAACTTGTCGCTGGTGGTCGTCGATGCCGAAAAGAATCTGTTGGCTGTCAAGGGTTCTGTGCCGGGTGCGGTGGGCAGCATCGTCATGATCAAGCCCGCCAATAAGCGCGCCCGAGCCAGCAGCGCAACATAGGAGAGGTAGGGCAATGCAGTTTCCAGTATTGAACAGCGCCGGGCAAGAAGTCTCGCAGGTCGAGCTGCCGCCCGATATCTTCGAAGCCAAGATCAATGTGGGCTTGATGCACCAGGCTTTTGTGCGCCAGATGGCCAACGCCCGCCAAGGCACGCACAACACGCGCTCCCGCGGGCAGATCCGCGCGACCGGCGGCAAGTGGTATCGGCAAAAAGGCACAGGCCGCGCCCGTCATGGTGCGCAAAGCGCGCCTATTTTTGTCGGTGGCGGCTTGGCGCACGGACCCAAACCGCGCGATTATACGAAGAAAATGCCGCGCAAGATGCGCCAGGGTGCCATCCGCTCGACTCTGAGCGCCTTGGTCCGCGATGAGCAGTTGGTGCTGTTGGACGAGCTGGCGATGGACGCGCCGAAGACGAAGGCGATGCGCCAACTGATCAAATCGCTGGTCGGCGAACAATCGGCGCTCATGGTGGTGACGGTTGAGCAGAAAGCCGTGCGCAAGAGCGTCAGCAACCTGGCCAACGCGCACAGCATCGTCGCTAATTTCTTGAATGTGCGCGACCTGTTGAAGTATGACAAGGTCATCATGACGCTGGCATCGCTGGATGTCATCACCAGCTTGTGGAGCAAAGGAAAGTAACATGGCCGAGTTACATATTTACGATATTATCCGCCGCCCGGTCATCACGGAAAAGTCGACTCTGATTGCGGAAGCGGAGAACAAATATGTCTTTGAAGTGGATGGCAGAGCCAACAAGATCCAGATCAAAGAAGCGGTCGAAGAGATCTTTGACCTGGAGGAGCAAGTCATCAAAGTGAACACGATGGTGATGCCTGCCAAGCGCGGACGGCGTGGGCGCAATGCCTACATCCGCTCGCGTCAATGGAAAAAAGCCGTTGTCACGCTGGAAGAAGGCGTGACCATCGAACTCTTTAATGTCTAGGGGAGCATGAGCGATGCCAATCAAGGTCTACAAACCCACATCGCCCGGTCGCCGCGACATGACCGGCTTCTCCTTTGAGGAGATCACCAAAAGCAAGCCCGAGCGTTCGTTGACGCGCGCGCTGCGCAAGACGGGCGGTCGCAACAATACCGGGCGCATCACGGTCCGGCACCGTGGCGGCGGACACAAGCGGCGTTATCGGCTGATCGATTTCAAGCGCGACAAAGAAGATTGCCGCGCCGAAGTGATCGCCATCGAATACGACCCCAACCGCTCGGCTCGCATCGCTCTGTTGCAATACGAAGATGGCGTGAAGAGTTATATCATCGCGCCGATGGGTGTATCGGTCGGCGATACGGTCGGCAATGGCGAGATGAGCGCCCTGCGTCCGGGCAACAGCCGCGCGCTCAAGGATATCCCGCTGGGCACAGTCGTGCACAATATCGAAATGCGCCCCGGCAAAGGCGCGCAGATCGCTCGCAGCGCTGGCACCTCGGCGCAAATCTTGGCGGCTGAAGGCAAGTATGTGACCCTGCGTCTGCCCAGTGGCGAGATGCGCATGATCCTGGGCAGTTGCCGCGCCACCATCGGCCAGGTGGGCAATGCCGAACATGGCAATGTCAAGCTGGGCAAGGCTGGGCGAAAACGCTGGTTGGGCTGGCGTCCGACTGTGCGCGGCACGGCGATGGACCCCGCCAGTCATCCTCATGGTGGCGGCGAGGGCAAAACCGGCATCGGCATGGCCGCGCCCAAGACGCCCTGGGGCAAAAAAGCATTGGGCGTGCGCACGCGCCGCAACAAGCGCACCAGCCGTTTCATCATTCGCCGCCGCGGCAAGCGCCGGTAATCAGGAGGCTTTTTCATGTCACGCTCATTGAAGAAGGGCTATTTCATCCAGCCCAAGTTGCTGGAAAAGGTCGAGCGGCTCAATCAGCAGAACAAGAAGGTCGTCATCCGCACTTGGAGCCGCGCCAGCACGATCTTCCCGCAGATGGTGGGGCATACCATCGCCGTGCACGACGGACGGCGGCATGTGCCTATCTATATCACCGAAAATATGGTGGGGCACAAGCTGGGCGAATTCGCGCCGACGCGCACTTTCCGCGGACATATCACCGATAGCAGACGATAGGGACGAACCGAGATGGAAGTACGAGCGATTACCCGCTATCTGCCGATATCGCCACAAAAGCTGCGGCTGGTCTGCGACAAGGTGCGCGGGATGGATGCCGAAGAAGCGCTGGTCGTGCTGAAGTTCATGCCCCAAAAGGGTTCGGATTTCGTCAGCAAAACGCTGAATTCGGCGATGGCCAACGCCGTCAACAACTTCGACCTCAACCGTGAAGAGCTGTTTGTTTCGCAGATCTACGCCGGCGATGGTCCGACATTGAAGCGCTTCAAGGCTGGCGCGCG
>DAOUJB010000219.1:0-2430 GCA_034423155.1 Anaerolineae bacterium
CGGAAATTCTCCATGCGGCTGTTCGCGCCCTGGGCAGCGATGACTTGCTCGGAGAATGACTTGGCGACAATCGCCAGCGAGTCGAAGCCCGCCTCGACAGCTTGCGTCACCAGTCTGACCAAGGCGTTCAAGTCGTCCAGCTCGAAGTCGCTGATGAGCCAGGCGCTGTTGCTCAGCTCGATGCGGTCGCCGGCCCGCCCTGCAAAGACGATATTGGACGGCACTTTGCACTCCCAATACGAACCCAGGAAGAACTCGTGCTGCAAATCGCGCCCGCCATCGCGCACTTCGACCGGGCTATGCGCGCCCAGCACATCGAAGATATCCGCCAGCGCCGCCGCGATATCGGCATCGCCGCAAATCGACATAGCCAGCCGTTCGATATCCGCCGCGCTTTCCACCGGTTTCGCCATAGCGCGCAGTTCGTCCAGCAGCAGCCGCATGCCATGCTCCAGGTGTCGGCGCAGCAGCATGGCATCGCCGCCGGCGTTGATGAAGCGGTGGCCTTGGGCGAAGACAGTTTGGTACAGCGCCGCAGTGGTCGCCGCGCCATCGCCATAGCGTTCTTTCTGCCGCCACAAGATCTCGCGCAGCAGCATCGCGCCGACATCGGCAGCTTTGTCGGGCAGCTGCAGGATGCGCCGGGCGATCGCGCCGCCATCGTCCAGCAACTCGGGCGAACCATCGCGATTCTTGTCGGCCAGTGCGACTGGACCGGTCAGCGGACCCAGAGTCGGCATGACCGCGCCAGCCAGGGTGTCGATGCCGGCGCGCAACGCATCGCGCGTTTGTGGCTGGAATAGCAGTCGCGTCATGCCGCCTAGCCTTTGAGCCCGGTCAGCGTAATGCCCTCGATGAAGGAGCGCTGGGCGAAGAAGAAGAAAATCACCATGGGAATCGTGAACATGGCCGCCGCCGCCATCAGCAAGCCCCATTCCGCGCCGTATTGCGTGAAGTAGAGCCGCAAGCCAATCGACAGCGTGTATTTGGTCGGGTGGCGCAGGTAGACCAGCGGACCGATGAAGTCGTGCCAGGTGTGGATGATCTCGAAGATGGCGACGGTCAAAATTGCTGGTTTGGACAGCGGGACGGCGATTCGCCAGAAGATGCCCCATTCGCTCGCGCCATCAATGCGCGCGGCATCGTCCAGTTCGCGCGGCAGTGTCATCATGAATTGGCGCATCAGGAAGATATAAAAGGCGTTGCCGAAGAAGTTGGGCACGATCAGCGGCAAGAAAGTGTTCAGCCAGCCGATCCTGGCGAAGAAGATGTACAGCGGGATCATGCGCACCTGGAAAGGCAGCATCATGGTGGCGATGACGATGATGAAAACGACATTCCGTCCCCGCCAACGCACTCGCGAAAATCCATAGGCGATGAAAGTATTGGATAGCACCGCGCCGATGGTGGCGAAGATCGTGTAATAAGTCGAGTTCCACAGATACTGCCAGAAGGGGATGGCATTGGTGGCGTCGATGTAATTCTCAAGGCGCAAGGTCTTGGGTATCAGACGCACGGGCAACTCGAAGATATCGACATTGGGCTTCACGGAACTGCTGACCATCCAGACGAAAGGCAGCATGAAGGCGATGCCAAAGATGATCAGCACAGCATGCGCGGCGACAGATTTCAGCCGTTGTCGCAGCAAATAACTGCGCTCTTCACGGCTGAAGGCGCGACGCAACGGTGCGGTTGGCTGCATAGCGGACATGCTAGCGGCGGCTCCTAACGCTCATAGATGACTCTCCCGCTTAGGAACTTGAAGATGAGCAGGGTCAGACCGAGGATGAGCAGAAACATGATCCAGGCCAGCGCCGAGGCATAGCCCATGGCGAAATCGTGAAAGGCGCGGTTGTACAGGTTGACGGCGTAGAGCAGGGTGGAGTTGGCGGGTCCGCCGCCGGTCATGATGTAGACTTCGCTGAAGGATTGCAGCGAAAAGATGATGAGCGTGACCACATTGAAAAAGATTTGCGGGGTCAGCAGCGGCAGGGTGATGCGGCGAAACTTCTGCAAGCCGGACGCGCCATCAATGTCAGCCGCTTCGTAAAGCTGGCTCGGGATGTCGTTGAAGCCGGACAAGTAAACGATGACGCTGCGCCCGCTGCCCCAAACAGCGATGAAAATCAGCGAATACATGGCGGTATCGGGCGAGGCCAGCCAGTTGGGACCCTTGATGCCGATCAGGTCGAGCAAGCCGTTCATCAAGCCAAAGCGCGGATTGAGGATCCAGATCCAGGTTAGGCTGGCCGCTACCACTGGCACCAGCACCGGGAAGAAGAAGATCGTGCGATAGATGGATAAGAACTTTACATTGAGGCTGAGCAGGTAGGCGATGAAGATGTCGAATATGGTGGCGGCAACCAGCAGCAAGGCGGCGTATTTGATTGAGTTGCCGATGGAAATCCAAAAGAGCGGGTCGTAGGTGAA
>DAOUJB010000220.1:0-5667 GCA_034423155.1 Anaerolineae bacterium
CGGTTGAGCGCGCTGACGCTGTCGCCTTCCTGGATGTCGTCATAAGCGCCCATGATGATGACGCCGACATTGTCTTTCTCCAGGTTGAAGGCGATGCCCGCCACGCCATTTTGGAATTCGACCAGCTCGTTGTAGCGCACATTCGCCAAACCAGAAACGCGCGCAATGCCATCGCCGACTTCTTCTACATAGCCGACTTCGACAGATTCGAGGGCACCCAGCTCAATATCGCGGATTTGCTCGAGGATCGATTCATAGATATTGTCTGCCATTCGGCGGCTCCTTGCCTCAATTTCATGTGCTAGTTGACGAAACTACTCCCATTGTAGCGCAGGCGGTTTCGCTTGTCTATATTTTCACAAACGCTAGTTTACATCATCATGGCGGGGCGGCACAGGCATATCTTTGAATATGGATCGTATCTTTGCGATGATCGCTCTCTCCCGTTCTCTTAGGAACAGCGGGTAGTTGTCTTGCTGCAAATATTGCAGTGCATCGTCGTTTATGAAGTGTCGATACAGGATGTCCCTAGCATTGTCTGGAGCGATAATTGCCTCATCGCAGATATACAAGCTCGGTGCTTTCTTCCCGATGGCGCGATTTGTCTCAGCGGAGATCAGTGTTCGGTTGACAATTGTATTGCGCGCACCAGTATCTGACAGCCCATATGGGTTATCAACTAGCGACTCTTTTAAGTACGCCGTTGGAAATATATGGTGATCGTCAAGCTGGGAATATGTGATGCTCTCGAAGTTTCGGAAGTCTTGAGCGCCGTTCACAGCGAGCAGGCACATGACGGCTTTGTAGAAGATATTACTCGCCCGTTCAACCGATAGGATAGAAAACTCTGAACCTTTCCTCAAGACTTCCATGTGAATCTCCCTTAAGACTTGCGGATATGCCGCTTCATGGCTTGCCATGTATTGAGTTAGCGCCACATAGTCTCGTTGAGATATCGACTCAGTCGGTCCTGAATACCGGGCGATGAATGTAGAGCCCCAATACCACCAATGTATGACCTTGGTGGCAAATGCCCGTTTTTTGGACGGCAGCGAGTCTCGCTTTGCCAAGAGCGCGCCTAGCAGTGGTATCATTGTCTTCGACGGCAACCACTTGGGATTGAAGACACCAAATCCATCCTCTTGCAAAGAAGTCAACCTGTCGAAAGCCCCGTTCAGGTATTGAACAGCCAGCTCCCAGTCCTCTCCAAACTTTTCTTTCGATAAGCTTATGAGCGCTTTTCCCTTTATGTCTTGCCCTCGCTTCAGCGCGATCATACGCAACAAAAAGACACCAAAGTCCGATCTGTCCGCATCGAACATTCGTAAGTGATCACACTGTTCAAGCGCATCTTGCCATAGTTCGTCGAGGTTGACGCCTTGCGGATACAACCTGGCCGTCAACAGATCAAACACTGACAACGATATTCCAGTGCTGTTCAGCTTCTCAAAGACTGTACATATCTCTTCAAGTTGCCGACTCTCTCCAGGGTCGATTCTTGCTAGTGACAGTACTGGCTGGCTGTAGTGCCAAATACTGTAAAGGACATTATCCCAATGCCCTTGCTCAGTTTCCATCCAGTTATTAAATCGTTCTGAGTCTTTTGAAAAGAGCCACTGCTGGTATTCGAATTTCCATTTCGACCAGCTCATTACGCTAGCCACATGCGCAAGTGGAACGATCAATTTCTCGAACTGCCATTCGCCAGTCTCCAACTCTTCATCCTTGCAGCGTGATTTACTCTTGAATGTAACTGCGTTGTCGACATCGTCGTCAAACAGCTTTTTCAAGTCAACAAAGAATATAGTCGGCTGCTTAGACCGTCCTTTAAGCGGAATCTCAGGCGATGTAAATGCGTAGTAGAGAGAGGTAATGCGCTGCTGCCCATCCAGCAGCAGACGCGACGAAACACCCGTCAGAGCATCTAACTCGAGGTTGCTGCCCTCAACGCCTCTAACTGAAAACGGAGGATCGTGCGAGTCCATATCAAGCATTAGCAATGAACCTATAAAGTATCCCTTGAACACTGAAACCAAGAGATCGCGAATGTCTTCAGCCTGCCAAACAAATGAGCGCTGGAATTGCGGCAAGGCTATTTTTCCAGTCCCGGCGTCTCGCACAAGCTCAAACAGGTCTTCGTTATTCGGAGTTACCTTGATTCGTGACGACATTTTCTTCTCCTTATTCCCCGCCCAGCGCCTGCGAACGCCGATACGCCGCCCACACGCCCTCAGAAAGCACTGTGCGCAGCCCGCCTTTTTCCATCTCGTGCAGCGCCGCAGCCGTCGTGCCGCCCGGGCTGGTGACCTGATTGCGAAGCTGTGCGGAATGCAAGCCCGATTGCCGCGCATAGAGCACCGAGCCGAGCAGGGTCTGCGTCACCAGCGCCTCGGCATCGCGCCGCGCAAAGCCCATGTGCACGCCCACATCGATCAGCGCTTCCATGAACATGAAGACATAGGCAGGTCCAGAGCCGCTGAGCGCCGTCGCCATATCCAGGAAGCCTTCGTCGGTCGCATAAATCTGCTCGCCCAGTGCGCCCAGCAGCTTTTCGGCTTGCTTTCTCTGCTCAGCTTCGACCTCGCTGGCGGCGGTCCAGACTGTGATCCCTTGTCCGATCTGGCCCGGCGTATTGGGCATGGAACGCACGATACGCGGGTTGCCCAGGCGCTTGGCGATCGTCGACAGCGGCACACCCGCCACAATGCTGACGATCAGCCGCACCGCGCCAACCCGACCGCTCAATTCTGGCAGCACGACATCCATGCCCTGTGGCTTGACTGCCAGCACGAGCACATCGGCTTTTTGTGCCGCCTGCACATTGTCAGTCGTCGTGCAAATGCCGTACTTGGCGCGCAACGCCTCCAGATGCTCGGCTCGCGGGTCGGACGCGATGATCTTCTGGGCTTCCATCAGCCGCTGATGCAGCAAGCCGGCGATGATCGCCTCGCCCATCACGCCCGCGCCTACGATAGCGATCGTCTCGCCATTGAATGTCATGCTCGCCTCAATTCTTGCGATAAGTTTCGTCAAAATGGTGGCTCAGCAAATAAAAGCTGCGCCGGCGTCCTTCGAAAAAATCGCTGACAAAGTCGGTAATGATGTATCCCGCGGCGAAAATCTGCGTGAAAACATCGCGGATGTGCCCCCGCCAATCGTCGGCCAGCGCACGGTCCGCCACCTCGAGCCGCAAGAAATCGCCAGGGATCTCCACCAGCGCAAATGTCGAACCAGGCACGGCTGTCATGGCGCGCGGATGAAGCCATTCGCCAGACAGCTTGGCGCGGTTGACGATCGGCGCGCGCACATCCAGGTAGTGCTTCAAGTTTAGCTGGCTACCTTCGCCACGCACGCGCGTCTTGACACGGCGCTGCGTCACCCACCATTCCACCACCAGCCGGTCGGAACGAAGCTGGTCGCCCCCCGCCAGCCCGAAATAATTGGCGGAAAATCGCTGCACCACCGCCCCCAGCTTGCGGATATTCAGATGGGCGTTGGCGGCGAGCAGAGGATCGAATGTCCAGGTCACCAGACGGATGGCTTGCTTCAGGGCGATATCGCGCTGGGCCAGCTTCAATCGATAACCGATATTGCGTCCACGATAGCCCTGCAGCACCACCATGCGCTTGGACATGATGAGCAGGTTGGCCATGGCCGGTCGCGCGTCGCGGTCGTCCATGTCGATATCTGTGCCGATGAAGCCCATCACAAAGCCGACCAGCCGTTCGTCGGCATACGCGCCCAACACATGTCCGCCGTGCAGCGCCAGGGAATAGAGCATGTGGCGCGGCACGAGGTTGCCGGCATCGTGCCCCCAATAGGTCTTCTGCAGCTCGACAACTTCATCCAGTTGATGAGTGCGCAGCAAACGTTGGATGCGGATATCGTTCATGGCTGGACGCCTGCTACCCAATGCGCGGACGCCGGCGAAAACTGGCGCGCAGGGTCGAGCGAAGATGGCGTCGCTGTGGCAAGTATTCCAGCAGGGTCTCTTCGAACCGGCGCGGCAAGAAACCGAAATAATCAAAAGCGGCGCTCAATGGTGCCGCACGGTTGGCGGCCAAGATATCCAGCCACTGGCTCGTCATCAGCGCGCGCGGCAGCAGCAGGCTATAAACGCCGGCGCTCGCGCGTAGCAAATAGGGTGGCAAGGGCACTACCACGCGAGGCATGCCCGTGACGCGCATCACCGTTCGAAGCAGATCCAATAGCGACATATACTCCGCGCCACCTATCTCGACTGTCGCGTCAACCAGTCGCACGCGACTCAGACTACGATATATGGCTTCGACCAGGTCGTCAATATAGATGGGATGTAAGACGACTTCGCCGCGCCCGGGCATGAAAAAAAAGATTGGATTCAGCCGCAGCATGCCCGCGATGTGATTCACGAAGGCGTCTTCGGGACCATAAACGATGCCGCTGCGGATGATGGTGTAGGCGACGCCGCTGTTGCGCAGCAGGTCTTCCACTTGGCCCTTGACGCGGTGCAGGGTATACGCAGACGAGGTTGAAGCGCCTAGCTGACTCAGCGTGATGATGCGCCCGACGCGGGATGCTCGCGCAGCAGCTGTCAAATTGGCTGTTGCTTCGCGCTCGAGTCGCTCCAGATCGCGCTGTCCACCCCACCACAGGGCATTGGCAAGGTGGATGACCGCGTGGCAGCCGCTGACCGCGCGGAAGCTGGCTTCGGCATCCAGCAAACTGCCCACGACAATTTCCGGCGCATGGGCAGATGCCGCGTCCCAAGGCAATTGACGCAGTTGACGCTCGGTCAGCAGGCAGCGAATGGGTAGCGCCTCCTGCATAAGCCGCCGCATCAGATGCCGTCCGACCAAGCCTGTCGCGCCAGTTACCAAGATCATCAGGTGGCTCGCTTGTGAAGCCCGCATTCACGACAATTGCGCGGGGCAGCAAAGCGCATATTATAGGGCAATGGGTAAGCCAGCTCAATCCCGCGACAGGTCAGGCGGAGGCGTAACCCCTCTCGGTCCCCCAGACTGGTCAAGGGGAGGGGTATGGATGCAACGCCAGCGCGTCGAGCGTGTTATTATTGATGGATGGCGCAGAGCAAGGAGAGGCGCGTTTGGACAGAAAGCGCATCGTGATTACCGGCATGGGCATCGTCTGCCCCACAGGCAACAGCCTGGATGAAGCCTGGGAGAATACAGCCGCGGGCGTCAACGGCATCGACTTCATCACCCGCTATGACCGCTCGCTGACCCAGAATCAGCTGGCTGGCGAGGTCAAAGGTTTCGACCCCGGCAAGCTCTTAGGGCGCAAAGAAGCGCGCCGGCTGGACCGCGTCGCCCAATTTGCGCTGGAAGCCAGCCGCCAGGCCATGGAAGACAGCCAACTGCCGGTCACGGCGGACAACCGCTACGAGATCGGCTGCATCATCGGTTCGGGCGTGGGCGGCATCAACTCTTTTGTCGAAGCGCAGCAAGGCATCGATTCGCGCGGGCATCGTGGCATCAAGCCCATGGCCATTCCGAAAATACTGAGCGACTCTTGCTCCGGCGCGATATCACTGCTATTTGGACTCCGGGGACCCAATCACTGCATCGTCACCGCCTGCGCATCGGGCAACAATGCCATCGGCGAAGCCATGCACATCATCCGCCGCGGCGATGCCAAAGCCATGATTGCCGGCGCATCGGAAGCGGC
>DAOUJB010000221.1:0-9728 GCA_034423155.1 Anaerolineae bacterium
TCTGCGTTCGTGGCATAAGACTCCAGCACAATCTCGCCGCCAAATGACCAGCCCGCCGCGATTGTCTCGCCCAGCGCAGCAGAACCCGCATAGCGCAGGTAGCGCAGGTCGCCTACCCAGCGGTCGCTGATTTCGAAGGCTTGGCGGTTTAACGTGTCTTCTACCACCTGGCGCGGGTCTTGCTCGCGAGCGCCATACAAGATCACATGCAGGCGTTCATGCGCGGCGATGATATCCAGCGTCTCGGCGCGGATTTGTGCGTCATCCCGCGTCGTTGGCAGGGGATAGGCGGGGGCGTCGCTGCGGTAGTAGTAGCTGAGCAGGTCGACCAAGCCCGGCGCGCTGAAAATGACCCCATCGCCCGCCCGCAATTCCGACTCTATTTCCGCCACCAGCCCGCGCATATCGTCGCGCTGGAAGTCGCTGTGATGATAAAAAGTCGGCAAGCCTGCCAGCATGGTCAGCAGAATCGCGCCAAGCGCCGCCAATGCGATTGTCCGCGACAACAGCTCTGGGATGCGCCTTTCCCCCTGCCACAAGATTAACGCGCCCCGCCCGGCCAGCAGCGCAAAAGCCAGCTGCGCCGGCAGCAGAAAGCGCAGGTAGCGCGTCGTCAATTCCAAAGCCACATAGGGAATGACGGACACAAGCAGCCAGGCCACGGGCAGCAGCCAGCGCCACCAGCCCCGCCCGCGCATAGGCACGATGCCCGCAACCAGCAGCACAAGGATCGCGATCCACGCCAAGCCCATGTCATGCGCATGATTGCTGCCAAAAGCGAAGTGCCCCGCGATCAGTTGCAGGACTTCGTCGGGAGCGACTGCTTGCGCGCGGTTGGGTCTCGAAAAAACTTGTTGCAAAGAGTGTGGCAGCCAGGGCAAAAAAAGCAGCACAGCCAGGCAATTCGCCAGCGCATAATCAATGACAGCGCGCCAAATGCCTCGCACGCCGGGGGTGTCGGATCTTGTGTGCATCGGGGGCAACCCCTCCCCCTGACCAGTCGGGGGGAGCGAGGGGGGTAACCGCAGCAGCGACTCCAGCAGCCACAACCCGCTCGCCAGCGCCTGCGCAAGCATGACCAACGCGAAGACCACTTGCGTGTACATGCCCAGCGCGTTGACCAAGCCAAAAGCCACGATGGTTCGCCTACGCCTGCCTCGCCCTCGCAGCATACGGATGAAGAGAAGCATGCTGACCCCCGCGATGGCCGTGAGCATGGCGTACATGCGCGCTTCTTGGGCATAGCCGATGCTGAAACTGTTGAGCGCCACCAGAGCCGCCGCCGCCACACCGGCCAGCGAGCCATAGAGCCGAGCGCCCAGCGCGTAGACAAGTGCTATGCTGAGGATGCTGAACAGCGCCGAGGGCAGACGCAGAGCAAATTCGGAATCGCCGGCCAAATCTGTCCAACCGGCCAGCAGCACAAAATATGCGGGCGTATGCACATTGACTTGCAGCAGCGGGATCAGCTCAGGCAGGCCGCGCGCGCTATGGGCGGCTGTTATGCCTTCGTCATACCAAAGCGATTGCGCATCCAGCCGATGAAAGCGCAGCGCCGCCGCCAGCAGCAATAGCGCCAGCATCAGCAGGGGCACAAGCTGCCTCACGCGATTCATGCGCAACCAAGACCGGCGTAAGGGCGATCTACCAGGTCGCCCGTTCTCGTCCGCGTCATGCCGCCCGTCCGCGGATGCCAAGTGCCAGCGCGCCCAGCGTGACCAGCCCAAGCGCCGATCCCAGCGCCAGCCAGGCCAGCAAGCGCGACTCGCCGCGGTCATAGACGACGATCTCATCCACGACCAGCGGACCCGCGCCAAAGTCAACCTGCCGACTCTGCGCCAGCCCGTCTGACAGCTGAATGCGGCTGGTTCGCCACTGCGCCGAATCCACATCCCGCCAGCGTATCGTCAGCGCCGTGCCATGCGCGCGAAATGTTATGCCTTCCCCGAAAGCCTGCGCCCGCCCAAAGCGCGCTGTTTTGTCTTGCAGCGCTTCGCCCGAGCCGATCTGCCAGGTTTCGGCTTGATGCGTGCCGCGATACAGAGTCGGAGTCTGTCCGTTGATGTAATCCGCTACGCTGTCATAAATAGGCAGCGGCGTGAATGTCGGTTTGTCGGGCTGATAATCCGGCTCGACCATACGGAAGTAATAGAAGGCTTGCCCGGCTTCAAACGGATCGGGGCGGGTGAAGAACCAGTACATGGTATTGCCGACCCATGTCCAGTCACGCTGGACGCGCTCATAAAACAGGGGCATGTATTGGGCGGCTTGCTGCTGCGTTACATTGCCATAGTTCGCATAGCCGACGATCTGCTCGGGCGGCAAATCGGCATCCAGCGTGGCATTCCAAGCCACTTCGCTCAGCCAGATCGGCTTGTGCGCATCGCCATTGCGCACCATGATGTCGCGATAATAGGTATGACGGGCGACATTGACCGAAGTCGCGCGCAGACGCTGGTCGGCGGGCCCGCTGCGCAAGCCATAGCCCTGCGCCGAAAGCACATCGAAGCAGGCACCCGCGCCATGATCATAGAGCGCTTGCAGGTAGACCAGGTCGCTCATACCCCAATAGCCGTCCAGGGCGATTGTCTGGGCGATTGCGCCGCTGACGACGACGTTTTCTGCAGCGACCGCCTTGAGCGCGGCATAAGTGCGGCAGAGCATATCGGCATAGCCCGCGGGATCGACCGGTTTGTTGCCCCATTCGGGATAAATATTGGGTTCGTTCCAGATTTGATAATGCGTGATGCGCCCGCGATACCGCTCGGCGACAGCCACGGCGAAATTGACAAAATCCTGAATATCGTCGGGCGGGGCAAAGTCATTTTCGTCCGGATTTGCACGCGACCAACGGGGCGGATTGCTCAAGCGCACCAGCAAGCGCAAGCCATGTTTCTCGGCCAGGTCAACGATTTGGTCGTACTTCAGCCAGGCGTCGATCGTATCGCGCTCGCCATCGCCATCGCGGTCGAGGCGGCTGTCGGTGAATTGTCCGCGTCCGTCGGTTTCGATGTCTTCCCAGGGGAATTCTTGCCGCAGCCAGCGAAAACCAGCCGCGTGGATCATCCGCAGCATGGCATCGATCTTGTCGGCTTCGACCTCTTGCTGCAAGAAAGTATTGACGCCGTAGGGCACATCGGTTTTGTGATCGATGGCGGCGAGCGGATCAGTAGCCAGCGGATGACGGAGCAGGTTGCCAGCGACTTCCACCAGACCGCGCAGCTGGGCGAGCGGTGTTTCTTCGCCAGTCTGCGACCAGACGAATTGCCAGGCCAGCCCGCGAAAATGCAAGTCCAGCCCCAGCAAGGCGATGGCGAAAACAAGAATGGCGATGAGTCTGCGCATGGGCGGATTATACGGGATGATTGGATGCTGCGCGGTCTGAATATGAGGCGCTCAATTTGGCAGTCGCACCATTGTGTGCTTTACTTGCACTGAGAACCTGCGAGGCCGCCTATGTTGCGCAAGCTTTGCTTCTTCGCGCTGCTGCTGACACAGTCTATCGTCGGCGCCCAAGCCACAATCGAATCGGCCGATTGCGTTGCCCGGCCTCCCGCCACAATCGCCAGCTGCGGCTATGTCAGCCTGCCACAAGATTATGCCGATCCGGCCGGCGGGCGCATCGAGATTTATTACACGCAGATTCACAGCCGCGGCGACATGCCCGATCCCCTGGTCTATCTGGTTGGTGGACCGGGCAGCAGCGGCACACAGCTCTTGCCCGTCAGTTATGACAAATATCTGCACGCTTTCGCCGCAGAGCGCGATATCATCATCATCGATCAACGCGGCACCGGCTTCTCCAATCCGCCGCTGTATTGCCGCGAAGCGCTCGTCCGACTGGGCGACATCTTGGAAAGTTCGCACCAAGAACACGCCGAGCTGCTGCTGGAAATCCTGGGCGATTGTCAGCGGCGGCTCGCCAAACAGGGCGTGCAATTCGATACCTTTCACAGCGCGAACAACGCCCGCGATGTGGTCAATGTGCTGCTGGCGCTGGGCTATGAGCGCTGGAATCTGGTGGGCGTCTCGTATGGCACGCGGCTGGCGCTGGCGATGATGCGCGACTATCCGCAATTCTTGCGCAGCGTCATCCTGGATTCGGTCTATCCGCCGCAAGCCGATATATATATGGATGCCTATTATCATGGCGAGCGCGCGCTGGATCTGCTCTTTGAAGCCTGCCGCGCCGCGCCCAACTGCAACGCCCGCTATCCCAACCTGCGCAAGGTGTTTTATCACTTGTATGCCGAGCTCAACGATATGCCGATGCTGGCTGAATATCAGCCGCCCGACTCGCGCCGCCTGACTATCGAAATCAGCGGCTATCGGCTCTATGACTGGGTCTTCAGCTGGCTTTACGAGGTCGATGCCATTCGGCTGATTCCCAAGCTGGTGTTTGAGTTGGCGGATGGAAGGACGCGCTCGATCGCTCCTATGGGCGCCTTGTTTGAACAATCGCTGGTCTCGCTCAGCCTGGGCATGCACTACAGCGTGCAATGCCAAGAAGAATATGGCTCGGCGCAGCGGGATTATGCGGGATTGGTGGCGACGCATCCCCACCTGCGAGGATTCCTGGCCTACCCGGTCGAAGGCCAGGCAACCTTGACACAGCTGTGCGAGCTATGGAGCGTCACGCAGCAGCCAGACGATGTCAACCAGGCAGTGCACAGCGATGTGCCGGCTCTGCTGCTTTCGGGCAACTATGACCCGATCACGCCGCCGGCATATGCCGAAATCGCAGCGGGGACACTTTCCAGCGCGTACAGCTATGTATTGCCGCATGTGGCGCACGCGGTGCTGCGCTCCGATGATTGCGCCGTTGATATCGCGGTCGCCTTCATCAGCCAGCCGCTGGTCGAGCCAGACAGCCGATGCATCGCGCGCACCCAGCCCATGCGCTTCCGCTAGCCCTGCGCCCAAGCAAACTATGTCATGTTGGTAACAAACTGGCTAGAATGCGCTGTCATCCGCCCGTCTATCCACGAGTGTCCCGCATGATCAGCCTAGCAGACATCCGCGCCGCCGCCGAGGTGGCCGCTCCTTATACCATCCGCACGCCACAGCGCGATTCGCCCGCTTTGAGCCAGCGGGTAGGCTGCCAGGTATCGCTGAAACTGGAGATGCTCCAGCACAGCGGCTCCTTTAAGACGCGCGGGGCCTTTCATCAGATGCTGGCGCTGGGCGATGCTGCGCTGGAGCGCGGCGTCGTCGCTGTCAGCGGCGGCAACTTTGCGCGGGCAGTCGCCTATTGCAGCGGCGTGTTGGGTGTCGATGCCATCGTCTGCATGCCACAAAATGCGCCAGAGGGCTCCATCGCAGCCACACGCGACTATGGCGCAGAAGTCGAGTTGCTGCCCGATGCGGTGGCGGCTTTTGCGCGCGCCGATGAACTGGCGGCGGCCGGGCGCAGCGCCTTGCATCCGTTTGACAACCGCGAACAAATGGCGGGCAATGGCATCGTGGCGCTGGAGATCATGCAAGATCGCCCGGGCTTGACCGATATCATCGTCAGCATCGGCGGCGGCGGGCTGATTGCCGGAGTCATCGCCGCGGTCAAAGCGCAGATGCCGGCTGTGCGCGTCTGGGGCGTCGAACCGGTCAAAGCGCCGACCATGCAGCGGGCGCTGGCAGCCGGGAAGATCGTCAATATCGTGCCGAGTTCGCTTTCGGCCACGCTGGGCGGACCCTTCGTCGGACAGGCGGCGCTGGACTTGTGCCAGGCGCATCTGGAAGAGCTCGTCCTGGTCAGCGACATGGAGATGATCGCCGCGCAGCAATGGTTTATCCAGCACGAAGACCTGCGCCCGGAATTGGCGGCGACCAGCACCCTGGCGGCGGCTTTACAAATAAATGAACGTCTGCCCGCCGATGCGCGTTTGGCGCTTTTGATCTGCGGCTGCAACGACTCGGACGCAGATATCGCGCGTTACGCGGGGCTGCTGGCGGCTTGACCACCCTCGGCCCCCTCCAAGACACTGAATTCGTAGGGGCGAGGCGCTGACTCGCCCGATATGACCCCCTCGGTCCCCAACAAGAGTCGACGTAGGGGCGACTCTTGAGTCGCCCACATGTACAGCGGCAAAATTGTGGGCGAGACAAGTCTCGCCCCTACGCGCAGTTGCATTATCGGGGCAATCGGGCGAGTCGCCTCACCCATACAAGCGCCGATACAGATCGGACTGGCGTTCTCGCGCGGCACGCATCGTCTCGACTCGCGCCGGTTCGGGCTGAAAAGTGCGGCTGATTCGCGGCGGCTCGGCATCCAGCGCCAGCCCATCCAGGCTGCGCCGCATCATCAACGCTACGCCACGCGCCGTAACTTCGCTCTCTGCCAGCAGGGAGATGGGGCAAGCAAACGCATCTGCCAGCATTTGCGCCCAGGCTTTCGATGCGTTCAGCGCGCCGCCCCCAGCCAGCACACGCGCATCGGGCGCTGCCAGTTGCTGATAGATGAGCGACAGGCGCAGCGCCACCGCTTCCAGATGCGCTTGCAAGAGGTCGAGCCGGCTGGTGCTGCGGCGCAGGCCGTGGATGGTGCCGCTGGCATCGCTCTGCCAGCCCGGGGCGCGCTCTCCCGCCAGCAGCGGCAACACGACCAGGCCATGGACAGCGGGCGAACGAGCCAGCAGCCGGGCGTCCAGGTCGGCTGTCTCCCGCAGCAAGTCGCGCCAAAGCCATTGGTAGACATTGCCGCCTTCGCTGGTTGCGCCACCGACCAAGGGCATATCCGCGCTGACTAGGTAACGCCACAAGCCAGCCGGCACGCGCTGCACGGCTTTGACTGCGCGCAAGGCCGCGGTTGTGCCGATGGTCAGGGCGATATGCCGCGCATCCACCGCGCCCGAACCGACATTGGCAGCCGCGCCATCGCCCACCGCCAGGAAGAAAGGCACATCGCGCAGGCTTTTCCAGCGCCGGGCATAGGCATCTATCAAGCCGCTCTGCGCATCGTCATAATCCGCCAGCGCCGGCAATCTCGGCAGCAGTCCAGCGCCACACAGCTTTCGCGCATAATCGGCGTGCCATTGGCAAGTTTCGCTTTCCAGCAGACCCGTCCAACTGGCGACAGACAAGCTCGTGGGTATGTCGCGCCCGAACCAATGCGCATACAAGTAGCCCCCAAAATCGCTGATGCGCTGGATTCGCGCTGCGTCTGCGGGCTGGTGATGGCACAGCCAGTTGTATTGCGCGGGCAAGTAAGCGGTATGCAGCCGGCAGCCGGTCGCTTGATGATAGGCGCCGGCATCGCCAGCCAGCTTTTCCAGCAACTGCGGGATCTGCTCGTGGCTGCGCGTATCGGCATAAGTGAACAGCGGCGTGCAAGCCCGTCCATCGGCAGCGATGCCCAGCCAGTTGCCGACGAAGCAAGCCATGCCCAGCGCGCGGATGTCAGCGGCGGATGGATGCTGCAAGATCTCGTCAAGGCAGCCTTCCACCAGCGCGCGCAATGCCTCGGCATCGGCAGTCGAGTGGCCGTGACTGTCTGTGGCGAAATCGTGCGTCCGGCTGACGACAGCGCCGGGCAGCAAACGCGCATCGTCAGCAAAGAGCAGCGCCCGCGCCGAAGAACTGCCCAGGTCGATGACCAGCAGCGACATCTAGCCGCCGAGGATGGCTTCTATCCGCGCCAGCTCCTCGTCGCTGAAGTCGAGATTGTCCAGCGCGCCCACGGCATCCAGGATCTGCGCCGATTTGCTCGCGCCGATCAAAGCCGATGTCATCTGCGGGTGGCGCAACGTCCAAGCCAGCGCCAGTTGTGCCATCGTCTGTCCGCGTTCCCGGGCGATTGCGTTCAATGCGCGCACTTTGTCGAGCTTGGCGGCCGACAAATTGTCGCTCCACTGATTTTTGATGGCGCGGGAATCGCTGGGCACGGCGTCGATGTACTTGTTGGTCAAGATGCCTTGATCCAGCGGCGAGAAGCAGATGCAGCCGACGCCCTCCTGCCCCAGCACATCAAGCAAGCCATCTTCGATCCAGCGGTCGAACATGTTGTAGCGCGGCTGGTGGATCAGGCAAGGCGTGCCCAGATCCCGCAGGATATCGACAGCCTGTTTGGTCATCTCGGGGCGATAGCTGGAGATACCGGCGTAGAGGGCGCGGCCGCTGCGCACGATATAGTCCAGCGCCGACATGGTCTCTTCCAGCGGCGTATCGGGGTCGGGGCGGTGGCTGTAAAAGATATCGAAGTAATCCAGCCCGGTGCGTTTGAGACTCTGGTCGCAACTGGCGATCAAGTATTTGCGCGAGCCCCACTCGCCATACGGTCCGGGCCACATGCGATAGCCGGCTTTGTTGGAGACGATCAACTCATCGCGGTAGGGCGCCAGATCTTGGCGATAAATCGTGCCAAAAGTATCTTCGGCGCTGCCGGGCGGCGGACCATAATTGTTGGCGATATCAATGTGAGTGACGCCCAGATCGAAGGCGGTACGCAGCAAATCGCGGGAGTTTTCCAGCAGGTCGTTGCCGCCGAAGTTCCACCAGATTCCCAGGGAAATGGCGGGCAGCAGCAGACCGCTCTGGCCACTGCGACGATAGGCAATAGAGTCGTAGCGCGATTGCGCGGCTTGGTAGGGCATGGGAGGTTCTCCTTTTTGGGCTGTGTCGTGGATTTCTGCCCGCGATTATAGCGCAATCTCCGCCAGCGCCTGTAAGGCTTGTCAGCTATTGGAGTTTGATCGTCTCTTCTATGGCGAGACACCCGCAATAAAGGAGATGTCGTACGGGCGAGCCGCTGGCTCGACCCTTAGAATCTCAAATGTCCGCAGATGGAAATAATTGCTAAGCGGATACTGTGCCAGATCTATGGGAAAATGGCGCTTCCCAATTAGTTTGTGGGACGAGCCGTCGGCTCGCCCGTACGACGTTCTGAATTAAAGGGAAAGAATTGCAGATGCGTAGCTTCCGCCAACTCATAGCGGACAAGCCTTGTAAAGACGACCGAGGGTAACGCCTGCCCAAGCCCGTGCTACAATACAGCCTGTATCTGTCAAACTGCGGGGACAGCCATGGCGCGGCTTTTGGGCATCGCCATATTGCTTATTGGCGCGCTGCTGATGCAACCGGCCGCTGCGCAAGACAACTTCCGCGATGTTGTCGAGTTGACGATTGACGCCGGCTTCAACGGCTATTTTCGTCCCGACGACTGGACGCCGCTGCGAGTCGCCATGACCAACAATGGCGAGTCGCTGCGCGGACGGCTGGTGGTGCGTCCGAGACTTCTGGCACTGTCGTGGGCAACGCTTTCAGCACGCCGGTCGAGTTGCCCAGCGGCGCGCAGAAAACCGCCACGCTCAATATCCAGGCGCGCACTTATCCCGACCAGATCCGCGTCGAGCTGATCGACGCTGACGGTGGCGTGCGAGCCTCGCGCGATGCGCCTATTTTTGACCTGAACCGCGGCGACCAGTTGTATGCGGTTGTGACCGGCGCGAACACAATCGCGCCCAGCCTGACGGGCCTGCATATCGGCGGTTACCGCGCCGAGCAAGCCATTTGGGGCCTGCACAACCTGCCCGAACGCGCGCAGTCGCTGGCATCGCTGGATCTGTTGATGCTTTTGAATATCGACAGCGAGAGCCTGTCGCTTGGACAGCGGGAAGCTATCGAACAATGGGTGGCGGACGGCGGACATCTGCTGGTGGGCGGCGGACCCAGCGCAACAGCCACCGCCAGCGCGCTGGGTGAATTGCTGCCTTTGTTGCCGCAAGAAGCGCAATCGA
>DAOUJB010000222.1:0-8014 GCA_034423155.1 Anaerolineae bacterium
GAGCCGCCCTTGTCGCCATAGAGCCACATCTGCATGTCTTCGCTGTCGGTGTCGTGATGCAGCATCCACGAGACTTCCAGCACCAGCGTCGCGCCATTTTCGAAGCGCACAAAAGCCAGCGCCAGCTCTTCGACATCCATCTCGGGCGGGACGGTGTTCAGGTTGTCCCACAGACCAAAGGCTTTGGGGTTCTTCGCCAGGCGTTTGCTGGCTACGCCGGTCACCGAAACGGGACGCGGATTGCCCATGAACCACAGCGTCAGGTCGAGGATGTGCACGCCGATATCGATTGTCGCGCCACCGCCACTGTGCTGCTTCAGCAAGAAGCCGGGCCGGGTGGGGATAGCAGTGCGGCGCAGCATCCAACTGCGGGCATGATAGACCTCGCCCAGCGCGCCGGCGTCAATCTCGGCTTTCAGCGCTTTGGATTTGCCACTGAAGCGGAAATGCTGGGCGGTCATCAGCAGTTTGCCGCTGCTGTCGCGGGCGTCGATCATGCGCTGGACATCGGCTGGCGTTGGCGCAAGCGGCTTCTCGCAGATGACATGCTTGCCAGCTTCCAACGCGGCGATAGACAGATCGGCGTGATACATATTGGGCGTGCAGACATCGATGATGTCGATATCGGGGTCGTTTATAAGCTCGACGCTGTCGCTGTACAAGCGGCTGACGCCATAATTCGCGCCCCAGTTTTCCAATGCAGCTGGCACAAGGTCTGCGCCGGCGACAACTTCGGCATGGGGCGATGCAGCCCAGCCCGGCATGTGCGTGCGCGCGATCCCGCCGACGCCGATGACACCCACTTTCAAACTACTCATGTTCTCGCTCCTTATGGTATTTGGGGTTGTACCCAGGCATTTGTATCCGCAGCTTGATACAAGGCTTGCATGACGGCGCTGCGGTCCGCCGCTTCCTTCGCGCTGATCAATGGCACAGATTCGCCCAGCAACGCCTCCAAAAACAGGACGAAGGCGTGGGGAAGGGCATCTGGCAGGTCTGTCCATTCGCCACCATCCGCACCAGGCAGATTATCCGACTTTACGAACAATTTGCCATTGTCAACATAGGCAAGGCCGCCGCTGCCGCTGACCAAAACCGGCAGTGGATTCTGTAGATCTGCCCAGCCGGCTGCCAACGAAGCGATTGCGCCACTGCCGAAGCGCAGCAAACCTTCGCCATATTCATCGCAGCTGTAGCGCCCCAAGAGACGATCGACCTGCGCCGTGACGCGCTCGACATCGCCGAGCAGCCACATCAACATATCCAGCGAGTGCGCGCCCAGATCGCCAAAACCGCCACAACCCGCGCGCTCCAGCTCGGTCATCCAGTGGAAGCCATCCTCGTACCAGCCGAGCCCGGGGTCGAACCAGCCAGCCAATGCGCCGTGATGTACATTGCTGTGGCGCGCCCGCGTGATCGTGCCCAATACGCCGTCATCGATCCATTGTTTGAGCTGGCGGCTGATCGGATAGCTGCGCATGAAGTGGCCGATCTGGAAAATCACGCCGGCCTCATCAATGGCGCGCTGCATGGCATAAGCATCGTCGGCGCTGACGGCCAATGGCTTCTCGACGAAGAGGTGCTTGCGGGCGGCGCAGGCGGCTTCGACCAGTTCGCGGTGCAGGTTGGTCTCGGAGCAGACGATGATGGCATCGACAGCTTCATCGCGCAGGATGTCGCGGTAATCGCTGACGGCGTGGCTTTTGCTGTGCTCGGCGGCGATGCTGGCGCGGGCTGCATCGTTGTCCCAAAGCGACTTGATAGTGAATTGCGCTGGACGCTCCAAAATGGACTTGATGAATGATGGCGTGTGAATGTGCGCCACGCCCAAAAAAGCGAGTGTTTTCATGCCGACTCCTCGTGTGGGTTCGCGGCGCTAGTTGTAGCACAGCGCGGGACAAATGCACACTCGCTTGTGCCAGTTGACGAGCGGACAACACTTTTCACCTTTTTCAGTCCGCCTCGACTTTTTCCAGGTCAAAGTCCACCTCGAAGCGCCGCCGCCAGGGCAGCCGCACATTGGAAACGCGCCAGCCACGCAGGTCGGGCAGGCGGTCGATTTCTGTTTGCAGTCCCCGCGCCGTCAAGGCTGTCATCTCGCGCTCGGTTTCGGCGGAATAAAGCGTGGTCGTGCCATCCAGTTGCGGGCGCACGCAGTGCATATAGCAGTGATCTTCGACAAAGCGGCGCGCCAGGAAGCGCTGCCCAGCCGCCGCATCCGCCAGCTGCATTTGTGCGATGCCCTGCGCCAGCGCCACGCCGATGGTGTTGCCAGCGGTGTTCCAAGCGCCATAAGCCGCCAGCGACAAGAGCGGGACATGCCGCTGCAGCGCCTCGATCAGCACGGGGTCGCTGCCATTGGGATAGGCGACATCGCAGACGATGACGCGCTTGCCAGCCGCCGTCCAGTCTGCGATCTGCGCCGCGAAAGCCTCGACAGCTTCTGCACGGTAGGCACGGTCGCTGGCTGCATCGGCGGGGTCATAGAAATCTTTGCCGCTGGGGGCGGGCGTGTTGAGCGCGACCAGCAGATCGGCCTGGTCGATATCGTCCACCTGTTCGCCGCCAACCGCGCGAATCTGCCGCTGTAGCGTGAGGCGCACAGGTCCATCTTCGAATGGCGCGATACGCTCGGCATCGGCGGGGATGGCGCAATGCACAAAGAAGCGCGGCTTTTTGCCCAGCGCCGCCAGCATCGCCCGCGCCAGCAATGCGCTACCCACTTCGTCCGCGCCGGGATACATCAATAGCCGCGGATCATCGCCGCGTCGCCGCGCCCATTCGCTCAGCCAGGCTTTCTCGCGAGTGCCAAAGCCACACTCGCTGGTATCGTCCGAGCTGATGACCAGCAAGTCGAAAATATCATCCGCCAGCAGGTCGAGCGTCGCCAGGTTGACCAGGTGGTTGCGCGCGCGTCGCCGCAGCATGTCTTGCAAGTGCGCCGAATCTGGCGTGTATGCGGGCGCGGGCTGATCGCCGAAGTGGTGGGCGTCGTACTGCTGAGAATAATTGTAGAGTTCGGGACCCGATTCGCGCCAATAGCTCGGCTCTTCGACACTGGCGCGGTTTTTGGATATGCGCGTCACCAGCCCGAAGGCATAGATTGGCAAGGCAGGATGCCGGCGCTTGATTTCGCGCAGCATGTCCAGGCGGCGCAGCGCCTCCAGCGGCGTATCGTCCGTGATGCGCGATGGCACCAGCCCGCCATAAACCAGCATCTCCAGCGACACCACCAAGGCGTCCAGGTCGGCGGCTTGTCCCAACAGCCATTCGCCCAGGGCGGCGCAATCGGCGGGCTTGCGGAAGTGGCTTTGCAGCGCAGGCGGCGGCAGCGCAACTTCTAGGCCCGCGATCGCGCCGATCATGCGTGGGAAGCGCGTGTTAACCGGGCGCTCGTCCAACGGAATGAGTCCGATTTTCATGCCGACTCCAGTCTATTCACGAAATCTGAGCGGAGCCGGGACTCCTGCGCAATGCCAAGCGCAGAGGAGAAAGGGATGCATCGCCATTCATCGTCCCGAGTAAACCCGAGACAGCGATGCAACAAGTGACAGCATGGATGTTGGGGCGGGACCTGTTTCGCCAGCAACTTTTGCAGTTCGCGTGAGCGAATCACAGCGTAGCCTCTATACCACTCGTCTGTGGCAGAGATGTTGACAGGCCCTTGTCCCCCGACTCTTCGGGGGACCGAGCGTTTTGCGGACGCAAGATCAGGATTGTTTCAGCAGTTCCTCTTTGCCACGGCGTTCACGGTAGCCATGCACGATCAAGCCCGGGCGGCCATTGCTTTGCCCAGCCCACTGGTCGTTGTGCGGGTCGCGAAAACCCATGCGCACCATGCGGCGCGGATCGCTGGTCTGGTTGATATAGCTGCCGTGGATGCAATACAAATGAAAGACCACCACATCGCCGCGCTTGGCTGGCACGGGCACGGTGTCTTCCAGCTTGTATTCGTTGGCATCGAGATGCGGCGAACAAGGCGTACCATCGGCATTTTGCAGCACATGGGGGATTTTGCCGCGCTTGTGCGAACCCGCCAAGAAGCGAATCTCGCCATTTTCGTGGAAAGTATCGTCCAGATGCACGAGGCAATCGACATAGCGCCCGTCGGCATGCTCATAGAACGGATAATCCTGGTGCATGGGGAAGGGGTGCCCGGTCTGCGGCGGTTTGATGTGCATGGTGGTGTGGTGCAGCTCGACGCTGGAGTCCAGCAATTGCGAAAGCGCCTTGCCCAGTTTGGCATTTGTCACGGCGCGCATCCAGGCATCGGAATACAGATGCAGATCGTGCATGGCGGTCAGCTTGACCTGCTTTTCCAGCTCATCGTCAAAATAGACATCGCGCCAGGGACCCGACCAGCCGGGACTGGTGATCGCCCAGTCTTCAATCAGACGGTCGAGGCTATCGGAAAGCGCGCCGATCTCGCCTTCGTCGAAGACCTGGGGGATGCGCAAAAAGCCGTTTTCGTGGAAGAAGTCGATCTGTTCTTGGGTCAGCATGGTGCGGTTTCCTCACTTTTCAGTGTGTATCATGGCGGCGCATAATAACCACCTGTCACGATCCCGCGCAAGTCTTTTCTACCGCAAAAGCGCGTTTATCACGCCTCCGCAGCTGTGAAGGTGATGGTATAGGCATCGACGCCGCGCCCACGAGCATCCGCGCCCAGCAAAACCTCGTAGGTGCCGGTCTCGCCAAAGGTGAGCGTGCCGCGGTTGCTGCGCCGCGCGCTGTCGAAAGCGAAGACGATGCTGCCATCGGGCGCATAGATGGTGGCCAGCGGGGCGAAGAAACCGGTGCCGCTGAGGCCGCGTCCGCCGGTGATCAGCCTGATATCGACTGTGCTGCCAGCGATGCCTTCGAAGCTATAGCTATGGCGGTCGTCGGCGCTCAGGATTTCTTCGACGGTATCTTCGCCCAAGACGATTGCGCCTTTTGCTACCGCGCCTTCTCGCTCGATGACGAAATCTGGCGGGGCGATAGTGGGTATGGGAGTCGGCTCTGGCATGTCGCCTTCGATCGTGATGGTGTAGGCATCGACGCCGCGACCTCGTTCATCCGCGCCCAGTAGCACCTCGTAAGTGCCGGTCTCGCCAAAGGTGAGCGAGCCGCGGTTGCTGCGCCGCGCGCTATCAAAGGCGAAGACGATGCTGCCATCGGGCGCATAGATGGTGGCCAGCGGGGCGAAGAAGCCGGTGCCGCTGAGGCCGCGTCCGCCGGTGATGAGCTTGACTTCGACTGTGGCTCCGGCGATGCCTTCGAGGCGATAGCTGTGTCGGTCGTCGGCGCTTAGGATTTCTTCGACGGTATCTTCGCCCAAGACAATTGCGCCTTTCGCCACCGCGCCCTCGCGTTCGATGACGAAGTCTGGCACGACAACGCTGGCTGCTTCCGCTTCTGGCTCGGGCACCGCTGTGGGAACAGCCGTTGCGGTGGCGACCTGCTCTTCGGGCGTGACGACGGCTGTTACGATCACCGTTTCGACGACTGTCTGCACTTCGATTTCTGGTTCGCGGTTGAGAGCCAAGATGACGCCCAGCGCAAAGCCCAGGATGATCAGCACGGCAGCGGCGATGCGTTCGCGGTTGCGGTTGCCGCTGGATTTGGCGGTGATGCTCATGGGACGATTTTCCACCAGGGAGAGTTCTTGGGGCGCCACCTCGCGCTCTTCATACAGATAGCAAGCGGCTTCGTGCTTGGGTTTGTCCATCATAAAGAGCGGCGGCTGCGCTTCCAGGCATTTGTCCATGCGGTGCGGGCAGCGCGGATAATAGCGGCAGCCTTGGGCGGCGGCCGTGCGCATTTCTTCTTCGCTGGGCAGCGAGATATTGACATCCCACTTGTCAGTGGGGTCGGGCACGGGCACGCTGTCGATGAGCAGCTGGACATAGGGGTGCTGGGGCGCGTCGATGACATCCATGGCGGTGCCGCGCTCGGCGGTCGTGCCTTGGTAGAGCATGTAGATTTCATCGCCGATTTGGTAGGCGGTGCTGAGGTCGTGCGTGATGTACAAGAATGAAATGCCATGTTCGTCGCGCAGACGCAGCATGGCGTCCAGGATGGAAGCGCGCAGGCTGGCATCGACCATGGAAACCGGTTCATCGGCGACGATCAGCTTGGGTTTGATCATATAGGCGCGCGCCATCATGATGCGCTGACGCTGCCCGCCGCTGAGCTGGTGGGGATATTTGCGCAGCACATCTTCGCCATACAAGCCGACCACATTCAAGCCGGCCTCGACCATATCGCGGTATTCGCTCTGGTTATCGGACAAGCTGAAGTGGCGATTGACCAGGTCAAAAACATGGTCGATGCGATAAAAGGGGTTATAGACGCCAAAAGGATCTTGGAAGACCGCCTGCACATTGCGGCGATAGGTTTTCAGCTGATCGCCGTCCATATCGGTGATGTCTTCGCCATCGAAGATGATTCGGCCCGATGTCAGCTTGATAAAGCCCAGGACGAGATTGGCCAGCGTGGTTTTGCCGCTGCCGCTTTCGCCAGCGATGGTGGTGATGGTCGCCGGCGAGCCACCAATGGTCATGTTGAAGTTGTCCAGCGCGACTACCGACTTCTTTTCGCCAAGGAAGCCACCGCTGTAATAGATTTTCGTTGCGTCACGAATTTGCAATAGTGGCGAGGGCATTGGCTCTCCTCTCAGTAAATTGCTCATCGTAGAGATGGCAGGCGACTTCGTGCAGGTCTTCTACCATGATCTGCGGCGGCTCGACTTCGGCGCAATGCCCCCAGGCGAATGGGCAGCGCAGGCGGAAGATGCAGCCAGAAGGCGGGTTGCGCGGGTCATGCGTGATACCTTCGGTGATCTTTAGTGGCTTGCGCTCTTTGATCGAAGGGATCGAGTCGATCAACAACTGCGTGTAGGGGTGCAGGGGCTGGGCATAGACATTTTCTACGGGGGCGATTTCGACCATTTTGCCGGCGTACATGACGGCGATGCGGTCGACGATCTGGGCCAGCAAGCCCATATCGTGCCCGATGACGATCAAAGAAACGCCGATCTCGTCTTTCACCTTGATCAATGTCTGGGCGACGATGCGCTGCACAACCACATCCAGCGCGCTGGTGGCTTCGTCGGCGATGACCACGGTCGGATGCAGTGCCACGCCCATAGCGATGCAGACGCGCTGCTTCATGCCGCCGCTCAGCTCGTGCGGGTACATGTTGTAGATGCGGTTGGGCAAGCCGACATTCTGGAATAGCTCGAAGATGCGTTCGCGCAGGGCTTCGCGGTCTTTTTGCTTGCCCTCGTGCGACTCGATGACATCGATGATCTGGTCTTTGACGCGCATGGTCGGGTTCAGCGAGTTCATCGCGCCTTGCGGGATCAACGACAAGCCCGTCCAGCGGAACTTGCGCAGTTCTTCTTCGCCCAGGTTCAGCACTTCTGTGCCATCGACCTCGATGCTGCCATGCACGATGTAGCCGGGCGGCTGCACGAGTTGCAAGATGCCATAAGCCGTGGTCGATTTGCCACAGCCGCTTTCGCCCACCAAGCCCAGGGTCTCGCCTTCGTAGAGATTGAAGCTGATATCGCTGACGGCGATGACATCGCCCTGGGGCGTGGCATAGTGTATGCGCAGCTTGTCGACCTTGAGGACGGTGCGGTCGCCACTGCCGTTTCGCTTTTCACTCATAAAATTGCGCTCTCCCCCTAGTTGGCTTTGCGCAGGCGCGGGTTGGCGACTTCGTCCAAGCCCAGGCTGATCAGCAGCAGAGCGACAAAGACTACCGAAAGCGTGACTGTCGGGATGCCCCACCACCACCACATATTGCGGAATAGCGCGCCGGCCTCGATGGAGAAGAAGATCGCTACGCCCAGCGAGGGGATGCGCTGCGGACCAAAGCCCAGCACCTCCAAGCCCACCGCGTTGATGATGGCGCCCTGCATATTGCCGATGTAGCTGGCCGCCAGATAGGGCAGCAGATTGGGCATGATCTCCTTGAACATGATGTCGCGCACGGGCACGCCAGACAGCAGCGCCATCTGCACATA
>DAOUJB010000223.1:0-1883 GCA_034423155.1 Anaerolineae bacterium
GCCCGCCCGCTTCATAGCCGACATAGCCGGGCGGCGCGCCAAACAGGCGGCTGACGGTGTGCTTTTCGCGGTATTCGCTCATATCGACGCGCACCAGGTTGTCTTCGTCGTCAAACATGAACTCCGCCAGCGCCTTCGCCAATTCGGTTTTGCCGACGCCACTGGAGCCGAGGAAGATGAAGGAGCCGATGGGACGTTTGGGGTCTTTCAAGCCGCTGCGCGCCCGACGGATGGCGTCCGCGAGCGCCACGATCGCCTTCTTCTGCCCGATGACGCGTCCGCCGATGGCTTCTTCCATGCGCAGCAACTTTTCTGACTCTGTTTCCAGCATGTTCTGCACCGGGATGCCCGTCCACTGCTCGACCACCTGGGCGACATTGTCGGCGGTGACCAGTTCGTCCAGGGTATTTTCTTGACGCCAGCTGTGGTGGGCGAGCTCGTATTGCTCTTCCAGTTGGATGCGCTGCATTTTGCAGTCGGCGGCGCGTTCGTAATCTCTTGACAAACCGGCTGCCTGCTCTTCCATCGCCAGCTGTTCGATCGTGCCGCGCAACTCTTTGAGGTAGGGCGGCATGGAAAAGAGGGCGACGCGCAGCTTGGCGGCGCTTCGTCCAACAAGTCGATGGCTTTGTCGGGCAGTTTGCGCTCGGTCAAGTAGCGGGCGGACAAGCGAGCTGCGGCTTCGATGGCGTCATCGGCGATATTGACGCTGTGATGCGCTTGGTAGCGGTCGCGCAAGCCGTAGAGCATGTCGATGGTGTCGTCGATATTCGGCTCTTCAACAAAAATAGGCGCGAATCGGCGATCAAGCGCGCTGTCTTTTTCGATGTGCTGGCGATATTCGTCCATGGTGGTCGCGCCGACAGTCTGTAGCTCGCCACGGGCCAAAGCCGGCTTCATCATATTGCCGGCATCCATTGCGCCGCTGGCCGCGCCCGCGCCGACCACCTGATGCAGCTCGTCAATGAAGAGGATGATCTCGCCTTCCGAGCGCTGTATTTCTTCGATTGTGCTCTTCAAACGTTCTTCGAATTCGCCACGGAAGCGGCTGCCGGCCAGCATGGCGCTGAGGTCGAGGCTGAGCACGCGCTTGCCCAGCAGCAAGTCGGGCACATCGCTGCTGGCGATCTTTTGCGCCAAGCCCTCGACGATCGCGGTCTTGCCGACGCCGGCCTGGCCGATCAGCACCGGGTTGTTCTTCGTGCGCCGGCTGAGCACCTGGATAACGCGCAGAATCTCGGCATCGCGCCCGATGACGGGGTCGAGCTTGCCTTCGTGCGCCAGGCGAGTCAGATCTGTGCTGTATTTCTCCAGCGTGCGATAACGACTTTCTGCTTGCGGATCGGTGATGCGCTGGCCACCGCGGATGTCCTTGACGGCATCGGCGACTCGCTCGCGGGTGATGTTGTATTCGGCAAATGTCTTGGAAACGGCGGTGTTGCGCTCGCCGAGCAGGGCAAGAAAAATGTGCTCGGTGCTGATGTACTGGTCGCGCAGACGATTGGCTTCTTCGTTGGCGCGGTCGATGACGCTTTTCAGGCGCGGCGTGATGAAGACCTGGTTGGTGCCCTGTCCATAGATGGTGGCGGTGCGCGGACTTTGCCGCAAGATATCGTCCACGCGCGAACGCAACCCGCTGGCATCGATGCTCAGCTGCTCGAGGATTTGGGGCACCAAGCCGTCGGTCTGCTCCAACAGGGCGAGCAATATGTGCTCGGTATCGACCTGGGAGTGGCTGTAACGGTGCAAGATTTCATATGCGCGGGCGGCGGCGTCCTGGGCGCGTTCGGTAAAGCGGTCGAATCGGATCATGGAAGGTCCTCGGTCGGCGAGCTGACAGACGCGCTGCGAAAGTCTATTTTACTATCAGGCGAGAATCGCGC
>DAOUJB010000224.1:0-4554 GCA_034423155.1 Anaerolineae bacterium
GGCGCGTCGATCTCCGCCAGGACATCGTCGACAGCATCGCCCAGCAAGATGGCGGCATCGGTCTCGGCGAGCACCTCAAAGAGCGGATCGATGCCGGCCTGCGCCGCGTTCGCCCGCAGCAGATCGGCGCACAAGCCATGAATCGTGTCGATGCGCGCGCTATCCAAACTTGCCAAGTGTCGCGCCCAGCGATCGCCGTCTGTGGATTGGGCGCGCCGCTGCAATTCTGTGCGCAGCCGGTCGCGCATTTCCCAGGCGGCCGCCTTGGTAAAGGTGATGGCGACCAGCGCCTGAATGGGCCAGCTCGAATTGGCATCCAGCAGCTGCAAGTAGCGCTCGACAAGGATGCGCGTTTTGCCCGTGCCCGCGCCCGCCACGACAAGCAGATTCTTGTCATGGATGTGGATGGCGGCCCGTTGTTCGTTTGTCGGTTGCATGCGCCCGCCTCAAATCCGCGTGTCTTTGAAGCGGCTGGTGTTGCTGCGCCGACACAAATGTGCGAACTCGCAGTAGCGCAGGCATTTGCCGTTTTCAAGCGCCGTTGCCTGGACTGGGAAAGCGCCCTTTCGCCCTTGCTGCAAATTGCTGGCGATGTGTTGCCGCGCTTTGTCAAGCAACGCTTGCTGCTCTTCGTCATCGGCATGGATGCGTCCGCTGGTTTTCAGATTGCGCAGATGCCAAAACATCCCGCCGGCAACTTCCGCGCCTTCTATCCGCGCCATATCATCCAGCGCCAGCAGATAGAGCAGCATCTGGAAGTCGCGCCCATTTTCCATGTCGCTGTGCGGGATGCTCGTGCTGCCAGTCTTGTAGTCCACCAGCGCCAGCTTGCCATCAACGCGGTCGATCCGGTCGATGATGCCGCGCGCTCGCAGCGAGTCTCCGTTCCCCAGCGCCACTTCCAGGTCTTGAAATTTGTGTTCCAGCCGCTCGACATGCCGAGCGCCGCCGAACTTGCGCATGGGACTTTCATCGGAAAAATCTTGGCGGACAAGCGCCGCAAGCCGCGCCCGGATAATCTGCTTCTCTTCGTCCCAGGCGACTCCCGCGCGGAAATTGAATAAGGCCGGCGCGTCTTCCAGCAGCTCATCAGCCACTTCGTCAAAGATAGCCAGCGCGCGCTCGCGATTTGCCGCTTCGACAGCCAGCTCCTCGTCCGCGATTTGCCGATAAGTCTCTTCCAGAATGCGGTGGTTCAAGCTGCCCATTTGCAGCACATCCGCGCCCGGCTGCAGCTCTTTGAGTTCCTCGAGTTTGAGCAGACGCTTGGCAAAGAATCGAAAGCCGCAGACGCCATAATCTTTCAGTTGAGACGCGCTCCAAACGCGCCGAGGACCGAGCAATCGCGCGACTTCTGCCAGCAGTTCGGGCTTGGCGAGGACACCGCTGTAGTTGTCAAATGGCTGGTGGGAAAGCCGCCCCAGCTCGACCGCCCGCCCGATCTTGACATGCTGCCAGGCTGCCGGCCTCTCCGCGCGCAGCCAGTTCAAATGCCGCAGCAGCGTGTCAGTCTGCGAGTTGTCCGGCTGCGTCAGCTGCGCCGCTAGCGCCAGCATGAGTTCGTCGAGACTGGCGGCTTCTTGCGAATTTGCGATCGCTCCCAACGACCGTTCGCGTATAGGTTGCTGCGGATAGATGCGACGCACCGCACGCCAAAGATGACTTTCCAGCCAGGGTTTGCCGTCTTTGAATGTGGGGCGCGCCAAGGCAAGCGTTCGCTGTGGCAGCGCCAGCAATTCGTAAAATAGCCCCGGGTCATCGCTGCGCTCGGCACGCGAATCCAGCGGGATGCCACGCGCACGCATCTCCGCCCGCTCGGAATCCAAATAAAATGGGTCTTCACGGGTTTCGGAGGGGAAGACGCCTTCCGCCAGCCCCAGAATGAAGACATGCTCATGCGGCAAGCCACGCGCCTGGCTGGCCGTCGTCACCAACACCTTGCCCCGCCGCGGCCGGTTGCCACGCTGACGGGGCGGCGAATCCAGCGCATGTCGCAGATCGCCATGAAACTGCGCCCAGCTGATTGGGCGATTTTGCCCCGTCCCCCGCAGCGCATCTTCAGTCGCCAGCATATCGCGCAGCTCCGCATCCAGGCTGCTCAAGGCGCGGCTGTCTCGCTGGGCATGCGCATTGTCCACCGAGAGCGCCAACTGCCGAATGCGCAGGGTGTAGGCGCTGTCGTGGCTGGAATCCGTTTCGATTTGCTCACGCGGATCATCGCCCAGCAGGCCGTCCAGCCAGCCGACATAATCGCGGGGGTCGGCTTTGGTCCGCGGCGTTACGCCATCCATAAACGCGCGCAGTCTTTCGCTCAGCGCATCCGCCTGCTGCTGTGTCAAGATCGTGTATGTTTCTTCGTCGGCGGCGTCTGTGCGTGGCTGGCGGGCAAGCTGAATGACATCCAGCCATTCGCTCTTTCCCCCACCGACGAATTGCCGCTCGCGACTGATGCGATCCAGTAGATTGATCAATTCTTCGTCCAAGCCCGAGTCGATGTAGGGACTGCGCAATCCATCCAGCAGATCGCGCCGGCGGAAACGCGGCCAAAGCCCCAGCACAGCCAGCAGCGCAGCGATGACCGGCTCGCGGCTGCAGGCGCGCTCAATCTGCAGCAGCAGGGGCAGTTGGAATTCTTGACTGGTGCGCAACAAAGCATTGGCATACAGCTCCCAATCGCGCAGGATGACCAGCATGTCATCGGGCGGCACGCCAGCCAACAGACGGCGCTTCACATCGCGCAATACTTCTTTCGCCTCCTGGTCCGGGCTGGGCGCGGCGATCAGATTGAGGGCTTCGCTGCTGCCAGCGCCTTCAGAATCAGCGTAGAAAAGTCGGCTTAGCTGCTGCAAGTCCACAGGCCGCGTTGAACTCGCAACGATTTTCTCAATGCGCAGCGAGACACCGGCCCGAGAGAATGCCCCCTCAAGTCGCTGCCTGGCGATGCGGCTGCGGCTGGCTGATGGCGCTGCGGTCGCCTGCGTCAGGGTGATATGCAGCTGGGGGATTGCCTTGGCCAGCGCCGCCAAAAGCTGTGCTTGCACGCGGGTAAATTGGTCGAAGCCATCGACAAGCAGCAATTCGGGTCCAGCCACGATTTGCGGCTGCTCTCGCAATTTCGCCAGCGCCAGCCAGCCCTCGCCCTCAAGATCCGCCAGCCGATTTTCGCGCAGTTGCTGTTGATAGCGCGCATAGACTGCGGCGAGCTCGTGGTCTTTGGGATTTTGCGCCGCTCTGGCAAAGCGTTCTGCGCCGATGCCGTTCTGCTTCAATTCGTCAAAGAGCTGCGCCAGCACCGTGACGAATCCGCGCGTATCGGCGATGCCATGAAAGACGCGCAGCTCGTCCGCCGCGTGCATATCCTCCAGCAGACGACGCAAAAAGCTGAAGCGCGCCCCTTCGTTCAGGCGGCGCACAGGCTGCCCTGCCGAGCGCAGCAGATGGGCGTTCAAATCATAAAAGTCGAAAAAGTCGATGGCAAATTGTACCCGCTGACCATCATCGTCCAGCGCCAGACGCTCGCGAAAATGCAGTTCTTGACGGCGCGTCGCCAGCAGCACCCAAACGCGCGGGAAGCCAGCCCCCGACCGCACGGTTCGCCGCAGCAGCGACAGCATCGCTTGTGTTTTCCCGATACCTTCTGGCGCAAGATGTAATGTGCCCGCCACTGCCGTCTCCTAGTGATAAAGCAGATCAACTGCCTGCTGGGTTGTGCGCGCGTCCAGCCGCCGCGATGCAAAATAGCTGCTGCGCAAACCCGTCACGAAAGCGCTGGCATGCACAACCGGCACAGCTGGCTGCTGGGTGCGAACTTGCGCTTCGGGCTCTTCGCGCATGAAGACCACCGCCGCGAATATGGGCACGCCGGCCAATCCCCGCGCTCGCATTGCCGATTTGACTCGCAGCGCGCTCGCGACCACCTCACGCGAGGGATTCCAGCGCAGCGCCCGCCATTTGCCAGCGCGTCCTCGCCGCAGCCAACGACCGCCTTCGTTTGAGTATTCGCCGCGCCGCTGGGTGATGCGCAGCAACAAGATACCATGCCGGCTGACCAGCGCCGCGTCCACATAACCGATGCCCCGCTGGCTGATATTGCGGATGAAGACGAATTGATGATCCAGCTGCGTCGCCAGTTGCTCGCCCAATTCCCAAGCCAGGGCGTTGTCGGTCCGCCAGCTGACCGCCCGCAGCGCCAGCAGCATCGAGGCAATGCACAGCAGCGCGCCGGCCGGCAACATGCCCTTGCGTGCCAGATCGTACCAGGCGAATGCGCTGTTGCTGGGCACTGCCAAGTTCACGATGTGCAAGCCGATGCCCGCCACCAGCAGCGCCGCGCCCAGCAAAAATAGCACAGCCGCGGCCAGCAGGGCATCGCGCGAGCGTCGATTCAGCCGTCGCGTCGGGGCGACATTTTGCATGCTTGCCTCCCGCAAGCCGGGTCTCGCCCAAGAGTGTAGCCTATCCCGCCGCGCTGGCAATCTGTACCTGCATTGCCGCGCGTGCCTGGACGGTCGCCACTATAATGGCAACAACTTGGCGGCAGCCACTTGGTCTGGC
>DAOUJB010000225.1:0-9127 GCA_034423155.1 Anaerolineae bacterium
TACAACATCGCCATCCTATTCAACCGGCAGTGTGGACGAGCAGATGGAGCGATGGCAACTCTCATCTGTTAGTAGCGGACAAGCCTTGTAGGGGCGATACTTGTATCGCCCACAATGCCGCCGTTATACATGTGGGCGACAAAAGAGTCGCCCCTACGCGATTCTATTTGATTGTTGCATTACTTTGTTGGTTTCACTTTTGTGGCAATTGCCTTTACACTCGTGGCGATTCCTGGATTTGGAGGACAAACATGCATATCGCCTGCTGCATATGGGCGTTGAGCGGCGCAGAAACCGACCTGCTGCGCAGCGCGCGCGAGCTGGAATTCGACTGGATTGATATACAGCCGGCGCACTTGCGGACGCTGGAAAGCCGCTTGCTGGCGCAGGAGCTCGGCTTGGGCGTCAGCTGCCTGGGCGCGTCCTTTGGCATGCCGCCGGCAGCAGCGTTGGACAGCGCCGATTCGTCCGCGCGACAGACCGCCATTGCGCATTGCCTGAAAGCCCTCGACCATGCCCGAGATGTGGCTGCGCAGGTCGCTTATGTTGTGCCGGGGCAAGACAACAGCGCGGCCGGGCTGGGGCGCTATGGCGAGTCGCTTCGGCAGTTAGCGGAGCGAGCGGCTCAGCTGGGCATCAAACTGGCGGTCGAGCACTTCCCGGGCAAAGCGCTGCCGACTGCGGGTGAGACCCTGGCGTTTATCGGCGCGCTGGGGCATCCCAACCTCTTCCTGCTCTACGACAGCGGGCATATCCTGCTTTCTGGCGAAGATCCGGCCGCTGTCATCGGTCATGCGGGCGACCGCCTCGGCTATGTGCATTTTGATGACAATGATGGCAGCGGCGACCTGCACTGGGGCTTGCTGGACGGCGTCATGACCGAAGAGGCGCTCTCCGAAACGCTGTGGGCGCTGCACAAAAATGGCTATGCCGGCGCGCTCAGCCTGGAGCTTAGCCCGAGCCTGCCCAATCCAGAGCGGGCGCTGCACGAAAGCCGCGATATGTTGCTGCGAGCGCTGCACCGAGTCACACTCCAATAACCTACTGGCAACAAAATCGTTGCATTCAGCAGAGACTTGCGATACACTTCTGCTTCGTAAATTGCCCGCGCGCCCATCAAACAGGTAGTGAGACCCGCGCAACGGTCTCCTCATCTGGCTGGTGCTTGGCAAACTAAGCACAGGCAATTCGCTTTACACTTCCATTTCCGTATTGAAAGGAGACTCTCGTGTTCAAGAAATCCACGCTCTTGTTGCTAGTGGCTGCCATGCTGCTGGTGATGTTGCCGCTTTCGGCGGTTTCGGCACAAAACCCCGATTGCGAAGGTGATGTCACGCTCACCTATTGGCATCACTGGGGCGGCAACCGCATCCCACTCCAAGAGCAGCAAGTCGCCGACTTTGAGAATCACCATCCTGGCATCTGCGTCGACAATGTCTTCCTGCCCTGGGATAACCGTTTGCAGAATCTGTTGGCTGCCATCGCCGCGGGCAATCCGCCCGATGTAACCATGTTTGGCCGTCACGACCTGCCCTTCTTCGCTGCGACCGAGTCCATCATACCGCTGGACGATTACATGGCTGCCGATGGCGTCGACCCCGCTATCTTCCATCCGTCCGAATTCGCTGGCACGCAGTTCAACGGCAAGACTTGGCTGCTGCCGCTGCCTGGTGGCGGTGCCTTTGCGATCGCCTGGTACAATGTCGACCACTTCGCCGAAGCCGGCATCGAGAGCTTCCCCGAAACCTGGGACGAGATGCTCGAGGTGGCGGAAGCGCTCACCATTGGCGATGGCAGCTTCTTGGAGCGAGTCGGTTTCAACGCCAATTCGGTCACGGGCTTCCCCTTCTTGGCTTGGCTGAATGCCAACGGACAGACTTGGATCAGCGACGACCTGCGCACGATCACCATCAACAACGAAGCTGGCGTCGAGACGCTGGAATTCATGCAGGCGATGACCGAAATCAACTACGGCGTCGAAGAACTGAACGCCTTCTGGGAGATGTCGGGCGAATTCGACCAGGGTCCGCTCATCCAGGGGCTGGTGTCGATTGAATCCAATGGCTCGTGGACGCTCTTCCAGCTGGAAGACCATGCCGAGACCTTGAATTACGATGTCGCGCCGATTCCTTACGGACCAAGTGGCAGCGCCGACCGTCGTGGTGGCGCGCACGGTGGCTGGGGCTATATGATCCCCAAGAATGCCGCGCATCCCGACGAAGCCTGGAAGCTGGTCAAATGGCTGACCACCGAAGTCGAAGGCCAAGGCGCATGCTGGTTCATTCAGCAGCAACAACGCCCCTCGCCGTTGGTGGAATGCAATGGCTATGAGAAAGACGGCGTCGTACATCCGCGCGCCGAGTCCATCCTGGGCGTCGCCGCGCTGGATTACCTGGTGCCGGTCGCGCCAGTCCAGCCCGAAGCCAACCAGATCCTCAACCGCATGCTGGAAGATGTGCTCTTCGGTGATAGTTCGATCGAAGACGCACTAGCCAGCGCCGAGGGAGAAATCCAGGGATTGCTGGATAGCTTCTGGGAAGAATACGGCTAGAGCGAATTAGCGTGGTGCGGGGCGCTCATTGGGCGCTCTGCATCACCATCCGCGCGCAACAAGAGAAGGAACTGGCAAGATGGCACAAGCATTTGGCGCGCAGCTGGGTGCCCTGCGAGGTCGCAGACGAACGCGTTGGCGCGACCTTTCGCCCATGCGCAAGCGCGAAGCCAAATTCGGCTTGCTTTTCATCACCCCCTGGATCATCGGCGTTCTCTTGTTCGCGCTATTTCCCTTTGTCGCATCCTTCCTGCTCAGCTTCACCAAATACAACATCGTCGCGCCGCCGAAGTGGGTGGGGCTGGAACATTATGTTCACATGTTCACCGATGATCCCCTGTTCGTGAAGTCGCTGCGCAATACTGCCGTTTATGTTGGTGGCTCGGTGGTCATCCGCATCGTGCTTGGCTTTGCCCTGGCGCTGCTGCTCAATACCAAAGTGCGTTTCCTTGGGCTGTGGCGGACCTTGTTTTATTTGCCGTCGGTCGTGCCGATCGTCGCGCTGTCGGTGATCTGGCTCTATGTGCTCAATGCCCGGGCTGGTTTGCTCAATTCCTTGCTGTATGCGATTGGGCTGCCGCGCATCCGCTGGTTCGCCGATCCCGATTTTGCCATGATCGCCTTTTTGATCATGAGCACCACCTGGGTGGGCGTGACCATGGTCATCTTTCTGGCTGGCTTGCAAGGCATCCCAGAAGAATATTACGACGCAGCCAAGATTGACGGCGCGAATATCTTTCAGCGTCTGCTGCGCGTGACCATCCCGTTGATGACGCCGACCATTTATCTGAATGTGCTCATCAATATCATCGGCGCATTTCAAGTCTTCACGCAGATCTTCATTATGACCGGCGGTCGCCCCAGAGACGCGACGCGCACTTATGTGCTGCACTTGTTTGATCACGCATTTCAATACTTGCCGCCCCAGATGGGTTATTCTTCCGCGCTGGCCTGGATTCTCTTCATCATCATTTTCGCTTTCACAGCGGTCATCGTGGCGACATCGCAGCGCTGGGTGTTTTATCAAGGCGGGGAGACGAGCTAATGACCACAGCGACATCGTGGCGCAGCTTCCTGGACAGCGATGCTTTCGTCCTGCTGACGAGATTTGTCGGCCGCGCCCTGCTTTATTTGTTGCTCATCGTGATGAGTCTCTGGTTCCTGGCGCCGCTGTTCTGGATGTTTATGTCGTCATTTATGCCTTTGGACCAAGTCGGCGTCTTCCCCGTGCAGTGGATACCGCGCGTTTGGCAGCCCGAAAATTATACTGACGCGCTGAAGTTTTGGAACTTCGGCACTACCTTCCGCAACACCATGTTCGTCACCATCATCTCGCTCATCGGCGATATCGGCTCGTGCACGCTCGTCGCCTATGGTTTTGCCCGTTTTCGTTTCCCGTTTCGCGATGCGCTCTTTTTGATTCTGCTGGCGACATTGATGCTGCCTTTCGCTGTGCGCTTGATACCGGTTTATGCAGCTTATGAAGCCATCGGCTGGATCGACACCTTCTATCCGCTGATCGTGCCCAACTTCTTCGGCAACGCCTTTTATATCTTCATCTGTCGGCAATTCTTCCTGGGCATCCCGCAGGACTTGCTCGATGCGGCAAAAATTGATGGCGCGAGCGAAGTGAGGATCTTCACGCAAGTCATGATCCCGCTTGCCAAGCCGGCCATCGTCGTCATCGCCATCTTGAGCTTCCAGAATAGCTGGAACGACTTCTTGGGTCCCCTGATTTATTTGAAAGATCCCGACCTGCACACGCTCGCCATCGGGCTGTACAAGTTCACCTCGTTGCCCGGGCAAGGCGGCATCTACAACCAGCAAATGGCTGCTTCGACCTTGATGGTGGTGCCGGTGTTGATCGTCTTCTTCCTGTTTCAAAAGCAGTTCATCCAGGGTGCAAATATCTCTGGCTTGAAGGGCTAGGGGCTGCCCACGGTGGCTGCGCGTCTGAATATCCTCTTTGTGCTGGTCGATCAACTGGGCGCGCAAGTTCTTGGCAGTTTCGCATTGGAAGAGCAATGAGCATACGGCTGACCGCGGTCGCCAGCGTACGATACTGACCATAGGAAGAAATCAGCGAGGCAGCATGACAGCAGACAATCACTTAAATCTCAGCGGCGTGATGCCCCATTTGGCGCTCACGGCAGAGCTGAGACCACCGCGCAGCGAATGCGGTATCGGCGCGCTGATGGCCTGGGCTGGTTCGCTGTGGCTGGTTACTTATGTATCGCACAAGTCGCCCAGCGGCGTCGGCACCGGGCTCTACCGCATCGACGAAAACCTGAACATGCACAAGCATCCGCAGAGCTATGTGGGCACTTACACCAACCGCATGGTTCACTTCGAGTCCAACCAGTGCTTCATTGGTCCGCATGTCATTGATGAGCGCGGGGATGTGCGCACTATCGAGGAGTTGCGCGAAGTGCGGCTGTGCTCGACCATGCGCCATTTGCACGACCCCGAAAATAAAGTCTATATGCTGGGCATGGAAGGCGAGTTCTATGAGCTGGATGTGCACACACTGCAGCCGACCTGGCTGGCGGATTTGACAATTGAATTGGGCGTGCCCGACCATCAATACGCGCATTTCAAAGCCGCCTACAGCAACTTCGGGCGCGTCATCGTGGCGAATAACAGCTACGACGAACGCGATTATCTGGGCACAGAAGCGGCTGGCCGGCTGGCGGAATGGGATGGCAAGACCTGGCGCATCATCGAGCGCAATCCATTCATCGAGGTCAACGGGCGCGGCAACTTCGCTGGCACGATCTTCGCCATGGGCTGGGATAAGCGCTCGGCCATCTTGCAGGTGTACACGCAAGCCGACGACACATGGACGCGTTATCGTTTGCCCAAAGCCAGTCACTGCTTCGACCACATGTGGCAGACCGAATGGCCCCGCATCCGCGAAGTCGATCACGAGCGTTTCATTCTGGATTGCCACGGCATGTTTTATGAGCTTTCGCCCTGGGCATACGAGAATCGCATCTGGGGTGTCCGGCCGATCTCTACGCATCTGTGGGTACTGGGCGACTTTTGCACTTATCGCGGCATGCTGGTGCTGGGCAGCGACAACGCCAGCCCGCATCACGGCGCGAATCAACTGGCTGGCGAGCCACAATCTGGCTTGTATTTTGGCAAGACCGACGACCTATGGAACTTCGGCAAACCGGCCGGCTGGGGCGGCGTCTGGTGGCAAGATGCTGTTGCCGCCGGCGAAGCCTCCGACCCCTATCTGATGACCGGCTTCGACAACAAAGCGCTGCACCTTTGCAACGACGGGGGCGAGACGGTTACATTCAGCATCGAGGTGGATTTCCTGGGCAATGGCAGTTGGAAGACTTATGCCCGCCTGGATGTCGCGCCCGGCGATTATGCGCATCACACTTTCCCGCCCGGCTACAGCGCGCATTGGGTGCGCATTCGCAGCAGCGAGAAATGCATCGCCACCGCCTATTTCACTTACACATAGAGAGTAGAATTGGAGCGATTTCGTGGACGGATTTACGAAACTTAGCGAAGAGCAACGCCAACAATTCCGCGATGAAGGCTATCTCATCATCCGCAACGCCATTGACGAAGCGACTATCAGCAGCTTGATCGAAGCCGGCGACCGGCTGCTGGCGACCGACCAGCGCTTCAACCGCTTCGTTACCGGCGGCGGGATTTATGATGGTTTTCGCAACTGCATCACGATGGACGATGCCTACATTCCCCTGCTGACCAATCCGGTAACGCTGCCGCTGGTGATCCAGTTGCTCGGCTCGAACCTGCAGCTTTCCACCAGCCATCTCATCCATCGGCATCCCGATCCGCCTGGCACACCCGATAGCATCCGCCGACCCGGTTGGCATCGCGACAATGGCCGGACTTCGCTGGACTTGGGTGCCGCCAATTATCCGCGCATCGGCTTGAAGTGCGCGTTTTACTTGACCGACCTCAGCCAACCCAACAGCGGTGTCACCATGCTCGCGCCGGGCAGCAACCAGCTCAACGAGCGAATCGATATCCCAGCTGGCGCAACCGACCCCGTCAATGCTATCGAGCCGCTGCTGAACCCGGGCGATTGCGTCATCTTTGAATACCGCACCTGGCATGCTGGCGCGCCCAACTTCACGGGGATAACGCGCAAAGCCGTCATGATTGGTTATGCCTATCGCTGGCTGAAGCCGATGGATTATGTCATGCAAGACCGGTCTTTCGTCGAGAAGCTCAGCGACCTGGAACAATATCTGGTTGGCGAAGACCTGGACGACACCTTGGAATTCCAGCCCAGCGGCGGCTTCAACCCGCTCAACGACTGGTGCCAGCAGCATGGGATTGAGCAAGATCGGCACGGCGACTAGCGCGTGAAACCCAACATCCTGCTCATCTACACCGATCAGCAGCGCTATGATACGATTCACGCCCTGGGCAATTGTCGGATCAAGACGCCCAATCTCGACCGGCTGACGCGCGAAGGCCTGGCCTTCACTCACGCGACCACACCATCACCGGTTTGTCTCGCCAACCGCTGGAGCCTGCACAGCGGCCAGTGGACGAGTACGCACGGCTGTACCTCCAACCACCACCGAGCCGCGCGGCCGCCGACCGATCTCGTTACGATGCTGAGGGAAGGTGGCTATATCACGGGCTTGAGCGGGAAGAATCACTCCTTCTTGATCTCCGACGATTTTGATTTGTGCGATGAGAACCCGGCGCTGGAATCACACCCAGACTGGAGCGATTACCTGGACTGGGTTCGTTACCGGCGTCAGCATTATCCACGCCTGGCGGAGGAGCCAGTCCCGACCTCGGTCACAGCGGAACATGCTAAGACTGAATCGGCGCTTCACTTTATCAATGCCTGCGCCGAAGACAACCAGCCATTCTTTTTGTGGCTGTCGTACCTATATCCGCATACGCCATACGAAGCGCCGGAGCCCTATTTTTCGCTTTATGAGGATTTGCCGTCGCCGCAACTCGAGCCGCATGGGCTGGCTGCGGCGGGCAAACCTTTCAGGCAGCAATTTCACCAGCGCAACAACGACGCAATCATCCCATTCACCGCGACGCAAGTAGACCTGATGCGCAGAATCTACTACGGCATGGTGACGATGATCGATGGCGAAATCGGTCGCATCCTCGACCTGCTGGACGAGCGCGGTTTGAGCGAAAACACGCTGCTGGTTTTCACCAGCGATCATGGCGATTATCAGGGAGATCACGGCCTGATCGCCAAGAGTCCCGCGCTATACGATGCGCTGACACGCGTGCCTTTCATTGTCCGCTGGCCTAGCCAGATCGATTGTGGGCGCATTGACGACCGCTTCGCCTCGCACATTGATCTGATGCCGACATTTGCGGCCGCCGCAGATTTGCCTTGCCCAGAGCAGGCACAAGGCGTGAATCTGCTGCCCTACTTGCAGGACGGCGGAGCGGGAGAGCCAATCCGCCCCTACGCCATCAGTGAATATGGCGTGCCCGGCGAGCCATATGATGAAGCCCGCTTGCGGCACGAAGGATTGCAAGATAGGCTTTTCACCAATCCGGCCGATGAGCGACTGTCATGGGAGGGCAACCCGGTCTCGCTGGCAGGCCGCATCCGCATGATCCGCAGCCACGACTGGAAGCTGATCGCCGAAGCAGGCGCAGCGGGCGAACTCTATAATCTGCGGACTGACGCGCACGAATTGACGAATCTGTGGGATAATCGGCAGCATCAGCATGTCAAAGACGAATTGCAGTTGGAACTGCGACGCTGGCTGGCGTCCATAAGCTTGGAGGAAAAGGCATGAAACAAGACAACCAGATCCCAAGAATGCTAAGCGAGCCCTTCTCGGCGGAGGTACGCTCGCCAAAGACAGTCCGCATCGACAGCGACCTGGTCATCGTGGGTGGCGGGCTGGCTGGCACCTGCGCAGCGATCACAGCCGCCCGAGCCGGCATCACGGTCGTGCTGGTGCAAGACCGTCCCGTGCTCGGCGGCAATGCCAGCAGCGAAGTGCGTCTGTGGGCGCTGGGCGCGACATCGCACATGAACAACAACAACCGCTGGGCGCGCGAAGGTGGCGTCATCGACGAGCTGCTGGTCGAGAATATGTACCGCAACCGCGAAGGCAACAGCTTGATCTTCGATACCATTTTGCTTGAGAAAGTTGTCGAAGAGCCGAACCTGACGCTGCTGCTGAATACGGCCGCCGTCAATGTCGCCAAGAGCGATGGCGAAACAATCGAATCGGTCACCGCTTTTTGCAGCCAAAATTCCACCCAATACGAGTTGTACGCGCCGCTATTCTGCGATGCATCGGGCGATGGCATCGTGGCCTTTCAAGCCGGCGCAGCCTTCCGCATGGGTGCAGAAGCAAGCGACGAATTCGGCGAAAAGTTCGCGCCCAGCGAAGAATATGGCTATTTGCTGGGGCATTCCATTTACTTCTACAGCAAAGATATCGGCGTGCCAGTCAAGTTTGTGCCGCCCAGTTATGCGCTGGAAGACATCACGCAGATCCCGCGCTTCCGCAGCTTCAACACCGCCACCGATGGCTGTCGGCTGTGGTGGATCGAATATGGCGGACGGCTCGACACCGT
>DAOUJB010000226.1:0-4883 GCA_034423155.1 Anaerolineae bacterium
TGCGTGATATACATAATCGCCATGCCAAATTCGTCTTGCAGCTCTTTCATCAGCTCCAGGATTTGCGCCTGCACAGTGACATCCAGCGCGGTGGTCGGCTCGTCGGCGATCAACAGCGAGGGACTGCAGGAAAGCGCCATGGCGATCATCGCTCGCTGCCGCATGCCGCCCGAAAGCTGGTGTGGGTATTCGTCAAAGCGCTGACGCGGGTTGGATATGCCGACGCGGTTGATCATATCCAGCGCCAAGCTTTTCGCCTTGCGTTTGTCGCGGGTGATGTGCAGGCGGATCGCCTCGACAATCTGCGCGCCGATCGTGTGCACCGGCGACAGGCTGGTCATCGGCTCCTGGAATACCATGGAAATCTCTGCGCCGCGTATCTCGCGGATTCTGCGGCTGCGCGCGCCCAACTTGCACAGGTCGGTTGTGCTGCCATCGGGCCTCGAAAGCAAGATCTGCCCCGACTGGATATAGCCGGGCGTCGGCACGATCTGCAAGATAGATTGCGCTGTCACGCTCTTGCCAGAGCCCGACTCGCCGATGATGCCCACAGTCTGGCGCGGCGCTATCGCAAAGTCCACGCCATCGACCGCCTTGAGCGTACCTTCCGCCAGCTTGAAATAGGTGCGTAGGTCGCGGACTTCCAGAATGGTATTGACGGCGGATGTCATCTCGGCAGGCGCTCTTGTGCTGATATTGTCATATTGTAGACAATTTACAAAGTTGCGTCAAGCGTGCCGGCGCGCGACAAGAAAAAACGCCAGCAAATGCCGGCGCTTGTCGAAGTTGTGTGGGCGATGTAAGACTCGAACTTACAACCTTCCAGGTGTAAACCGGATGCTCTGCCAATTGAGCTAATCGCCCGCTGCGAAATCCAGTATAGCGAACTGGGATCGCGCGCGTCAAGATGAAGATGTCTACATGCCAGGACAATCGCATCAAAATGGATCCCTGCGCAAGGTACTAGCCGCGAAAACTTAACCACCGAGTACACCGAGGTTTTTTGAGTACACCGAGAGGGAAGCTATAGCTTTGCGCCGTGCAGCAGCCCGCAAGCCGAAAAAGGGTTGACTCGGAATCTCATTCCTTCGTAAGGTCAGTCATCAGCGCCGCAGATGCACAAAGCACAGCCCGTATTCGCATGGCTGATATTAAACTCTCGGTGTACTCCTCTTTTGCTCGGTGCACTCGGTGGCAAAAGCATTTGATGCGATTGCCCTGGTCTACATGCGTGGCGGCGTCACGCCAGTTTGCCCCTGATACTTGCCTTTCTTGTCGGCATAAGATTGTTCGCAGACTTCGTCGGCTTCAAAGAAGAGCACCTGCGCCAGTCCTTCGTTGGCATATACCTTGGCGGGCAGGGGGGTGGTATTGCTGATTTCCAGCGTGACAAAGCCTTCCCATTCCGGTTCAAAGGGCGTCACATTGACGATCAAGCCGCAGCGGGCATAAGTCGATTTGCCTAGGCAGATCGTCAGCACCTGGCGCGGGATGCGGAAGTATTCCACCGAGCGCGCCAGCACGAAAGAATTGGGCGGGATAATGCAGACATCGCCGCGGAAATCCACGAAAGATGCCGTGTCGAAGTGCTTGGGATCAACCACCGCCGAACGCACATTGGTGAATATTTTGAATTCGTCTGAGACGCGCATGTCATAGCCATACGAAGAAACGCCATAGCTGATCGCGCCGTCGCGCACTTGGGCATCCACGAAAGGCTCGATCATGCCGTGCCGGCGCACCATGTCTTTGATCCAGTGGTCGGGTTTTAGTCCCATTTTCTTTCACCTTGCCTTGAATCGTGCTGTATGTTTGCAATTCGGGCGAGTCGCCGCCTCGCCCCTACGACGAATGTGCCGGGTTATTACATTCTTTCTGGCGCGCTCATGCCCATCAGACGAAGCAGGCGATAGAATATGATCGCCGCCGCCCGGTAAAAACGCAGCCGCGCCTTGGCTGTCTCTGCGGGCACTTCGCTGTGCAGCACGCGCACCTCATCATAAATCGGGTGGAAGACGCCCGCCAGTTCTTGTGCGAAGAAGGCGATTTTGTGCGGCTCATACTGCGTGACCGCCTGCTCAATGACATTGCCCATCTCCAGCGCCTTGCGGATGAACTTCAGCTCTTCCTCGCCCAGATGATTCAAGTCGGCGTCATCGTCATCAAAGCCGCGTTCCGCCGCCTCGCGCATGATTCCGGCGCAGCGCACATAGGCATTCTGGATGTAATAGACCGGATTCTCGTTGCTCTGCTTAACCACCTGGTCTACATCGAAGTCCAACTGCGAATTGGGGCTGCGCGCCAGCATGTGATAGCGCACGGCATCGGCGCTGGTCATGGCGACCAGGTCATCCAGCGTGTCGAAGTCGCCGGCCCGCTTGGATTGCTTGACGGCTTCATAATCGCCCAGTTCATCATTCCAGCGCACGGCGCGCACCATCTGCAGGAAGATGACATTGATGGGAGCGGGATCCATGCCCAGCGCGCGGATGCCGTGTTTGACGACCTGCGCCTGCGAAAAGTGATCCGTGCCCAGCACATTGACGGCGATATCAAAGCCGCGTTCCAGTTTGTCGCGGTGATAGGCGATATCGGGCAGCGTATAGGTCGGCACGCCATCGCTCTTGACCATGACGCGGTCTTTTTCGTCGCCGAATTTGCTGCTGCGGAACCAGGTGGCGGGCTGATAGCCTTTTGCCGTCACATCGGCGATTTCGTCTGCATCCGCGCCTTCCCAGTGCGTCGCCTGATAGACATGTCGGTTTTCGCGCAAAGCCTCCAGCACAGACCAGATTTGCTCCGATTCGAAGAGCGAGGTTTCGTTGAAGAAGGCATCGTGCTGGATGTTGATTGTCGCCAGCGAACGCTTGATCCAGGCGAACATGACGCGCTCGGCTTCGTCGCGGAAGCGCTGCCAGCCGGCGTCGCGCAGGGTATCGCCGTGTTTCTCCGCCAGGTCGCGCGCGACATCGACCAGGTATTCGCCCTGATAATGGTCGTCTGGCAGGGGCGCGTCATCGCCCAACTGCTGCAAATAACGCAGCTGCAAGCTCTTGCCCAGGATGATCATCTGGTTGCCGGCATTGTTGTAATAATATTCGCGTTGCACGGCATAACCGGCCGCTTCCAGCAGGCGCGCCATGGCATCGCCGACCACCGCGTTGCGCGTGTGTCCGATTGTGATGGGACCGCTGGGGTTGGCGCTGACGAACTCGACTTGCGCACGCTTGCCCGCGCCGATATCCAGTTGAAAGAAATCTCCCCCGCCGGCCAGCATGGTATCAATCTGTTTGCGCAAGTAGTCTTCGGCGATTGTGCAGTTGATGAAGCCGGGCGGCGCCACTTCGATCTTGCCAGCGAAGTCCAGCCTTGGCAGACGGTCGACGATGAGCCGCGCGATATCCAGCGGACTCTTGCGCGCCAGCCGTGCCAAGCCCATGGCCGGGTAGGCCCAGTCGCCTTGACCGCTGCGTTTGGGCGGGCTTACCGGGATGCGCGGAATCTCGAATTGGGGCAGATCGCCATCGTTCTGCGCGGACAGCAACGCGCTTTCTATGGCGGCTTCCAACGTCTTGTTCAGTTGTTCCAATGTGGAATTCTCTTTTGCAGACAGGCAATGCGCACAGTCTAGCAAAACCAGGCGGCGAATTTAAGCGGCAGTTGTCAATTTCCGCGCCCAGACCTGCGTGTAGTCTTCCTGCCAGATGGCGAAGTGGATATCGTCCATGCCCAGCGCTTCCAGCTCAGCGCGCATCTTCGGCTCGCCCCAGGTGCGATCGGGCATCCAGCGTGTGTCGATGCGAATGGTCGTCAGCAAAATGCCGCCAGGATTCAAGACTCGCGCCATCTCCGCCAGCACAGCCACCTGGTCGGGCATGAACTCCAGCGCTTCCAGGCAGGTTACGATATCAAAATGCTCGGCGGGGAAGGGCAGTTGCGATGCGTCACTCCGCAGCAGCGTGATGTAGCTGTCGAATCCCTGCGCCGCCAGTTTGCTGCGCGCCACAGACAACATGCGGTCGCTGGCGTCGATGCCCACGACATGTCCATGGAAGCCGGCGTTGCCCGCCATCAACAGGGGGACGCGCCCCGTGCCGGTCGCGACATCCAGAATGAGCGGATCGGTCTTGGGCGCGATGGCCGCCATCAGAGCCTGCGACACCAGCATGTGATCGGCGTATTCATCGAATTGCTTGATGCGGTCGTAGCGATGCGCCACCAGATCGTATAGCGCGATCACAACACGCCGCCCCAGATAGACGCCCTCGGTTTCGATCAGCAGCCACCATATCAAGAAGCCGGCGAACCCCAGCCCTAGCGCCAACGCGAGCAGCGTCATGTTGTGGCGAGCAGGTCGGAATCGCGAAATTGCATCTCATAAAGCCGGGCGTACAATCCGCGCGCCGCCATCAGATCGTCATGCGTGCCCAACTCGATGATGCGCCCCTTGTCCAGCACGACGATGCGATGCGCCACGCGCACGGTGCTGAGGCGATGGGCGATGATCAGCGTGGTGCGGTTGCGCATCAGCCGCCCCAGCGCTTCTTGCACCAGTTGCTCGCTCTCGTTATCCAGGCTGGATGTTGCTTCGTCCAGCAGCAGGATGGCGGGGTCTTTGAGCAAGGCGCGCGCGATGGCGACTCGTTGACGTTGCCCGCCGCTCAGTTTGATGCCGCGCTCGCCGACCACTGTGTCATAGCCCCTGGGCAACTGGCTGATGAAGTCGTGAGCGTTAGCGGAGCGCGCCGCGGCGAACATCTCGTCTTCGCTGGCATCCAGCTTGCCATAGAGGATATTCTCGCGGATGCTGCCGCCGAAGAGCAGCGTCTCTTGCGGGACGATGCCGATCTGTTCGCGCAGGCTGCCCTGGGTGACTCGGCGGA
>DAOUJB010000227.1:0-3642 GCA_034423155.1 Anaerolineae bacterium
GGCGCGTCCGCGTCATTTGCCCAGCCCTCGATGATCGGGTCGACGATGCGCCAGGCGCTTTCGATCTCGTCGCTGCGGATGAAGAGCTGCGCATCGCCATTGATGGCGTCCAAAATCAGCCGTTCGTAGGCATCGGGCAGGTTGTCGACGCGGAAGGCGTGCTTGTAGTGCAGCTCCATATCCGCCGATCGCGCGATGGACTTGTCGGGGATTTTGGCTTCGATGGTTAGATGGATGCCTTCGTCCGGCTGGATGCAGATGGATAGCATATTGCGCGAATAATCGCCGCTTTCCGTCAGCTCGAACAAGCTGTTGGGCGGGCGTTTGAACTGGATGTTGACCTGCGTGGTCTTCTGCTGCAGCGCCTTGCCACTGCGCAAATAAAAGGGGATGTCTTTCCAGCGCCAGTTGTCGATGTACATGCGCAGCGCGGCGAAGGTCGGCGTATTCAAAGCCGGGTTGACGCCCTCCGCTTCTCGATAACCCGTATATTGCCCGCGCACAGTATCGGCCAGCCTGACCGGGCGCGCCGCTTGCAAGACCTTGACCTTCTCGTTGCGCAGCGCCGCGGCGTCAAATGCGGCTGGCGGCTCCATGGCGATCAGCGAAAGCAGCTGCAGCATATGATTCTGCATCATGTCGCGCACCACGCCCGACTCATCGTAATAACCTGCGCGCGTGCCCACATCCACCGCCTCAGCCACCGTGACCTGCACATTGCTGATATGGCTGCGATTCCAGATGGGTTCGAAGATGGTATTGGCGAAGCGCATGAACAAGATATTCTGGGCTGTCTCTTTGCCCAGGTAGTGGTCGATGCGATAAATCTGCGATTCGTCAAAGACGGCGTGCAAGGCGCGGTTCAAGGATTGCGCCGTGTCCAGGCCATAACCGAATGGCTTTTCGATGACGATGCGCCGCCAGCCCGCGCCCTCTTCGGCCAGCCCCAGCCTGCCCAGATTGACGACCACATCTTGGTAAAAGGCCGGCGCGATAGACAGATAATACAAGCGATTGCCACAGCCGCCGTCGATTGCATCCAGGTCGCGCTGCAGCCGGGCATAAGTATCTGGCTGGGGCAGGTTGACCTTGCAATAGGACAAAGTGGACCGAAAGCGCGACCAATCCGCCTCGTCAATGGGGCCCGCCGCATAATTGTGCAGCGACTGGCGCGTGTGGTCGATGAGCGTCGCGTCTGTCCATTCGCGCCGTCCCACGCCCACGATATGCAGTGGCTCGGGCAGTCGTCCCTTGATGAAATTGCTGTATAGCGCCGGCAGCAGCTTGCGCCGCGCCAAGTCGCCGGTCACGCCGAAGATGGCTATCACAGTGGGGCAGTCTGTCATCGCCGGTCCTGTTCTCCAGGTAGGTGGCGAGTATTCTAGCGTAACTTCGCTATGGCAACGAATATAGGAATTCTCAACTAATTATGAAAATTGAGGACGCGCCGTCAATGAATTGGGAAGCTGGAATGACGCCAGTCAGAGGTGTTATAATCAGAATGACAAACTATGGGGAACTATGCTATGACGGTCTCTGAAGTCTTGCGGCAGGCCAAAGCGCTTAGCCCGCGTGAACGCAAGGAATTGCTTAAATCGCTGCATGACCTTGTGGCAAAAGATGACCAAAAGCCCAAGCGCAGCCTGCTTGAGTTGGCCGGCTTGGGCAAAGAAGTATGGCAGGAAATTGACACCGACGCCTACATCAATGAGTTGCGTGATGAGTGGGATCAGGCGACTTGAACATCGTTACCGCTCTGCAGAGCGCTAAGCGCATCTACATAGACACTTCGCCCTTCATCTATTTGGTCGAGAAGCATAGGCATTACTTCACGAAGATGTTTCGAATCTTCGAGTTGATTGAGTCGACGCCTCTGCAAGTGGTTACCTCAGCAATCACCATAACTGAACTCATTGTTCAGCCTTTGAGGTCGGGCAATACGGATCTTGCGCAAGAGTACCATGATGTTCTCGTGTCGAATAATCAATGCTCATTGGTCTCGGTCACAAAAGACATTGCGATCACAGCAGGCGCAATTCGCGCCCGTTACGCGTTTCGGACGCCTGATGCAATCCATGCCGCAACTGCAATAAAGTCAGGCTGCGACACAATCCTCACCAACGACAGAGACTTCCGACGTCTCCAGGACATTAACGTCCTCGTTCTGGACGAACTAGCGGTTTAAGCTCGGCTGTAGCGATATCGCCAGAATAACGGAAGTGCTACGACAAAGGCGCTTCATCCATGATTCCCGCATCATAGCTGCGAGGCGCTCCGGAACGGCGTCTGGCCTGCAAATGGTCATTCACCGTTCCGTGCCTTACACCATCGCTTTCCCCTTATTGCGTGGCTTTGCCGCGAGTGGCAACTTTATATCCGATCGGTACTGGTGGAGTTTGTCAGGCGCTTTCCATGTCGGTGTCTCGCTTGCGGGAAGCATACCACTCCGTCGCGGCGCCAAGCGCAATGCCGATTGCAATACCGACGCCGAAATTATTCAATGCGGCGCCAATACCAACCCCTATGACAATTCCCAAAGCGATCATGCTGGCTCTATCTCGTGGCTTACGTTTCGACTTGGTTTCCATGTTCTTCGTTCTTCGCTTTCTTTATACAATGACATTACTCGCAGTATAGTTGGCGCAGAAACCGGTAGTATCCCCAAAAATGGGGGGGGGGGTGCTCAAATTCGGCGGGATCAACCAGCAACCGAGGCAGCTGCGAATCGCTTTGATAGTTCCGGATTGGCAGGAAAGGTCGTCGCTCAGTCCCGCGCTTCGCCGCCCCAACGCCGCGGCAGCTCCACCAGGCCGCGTTGCCTCTCGGCATGTTGCGGCATATCACCCGTCTGATAGATGTATGTGCGTCCGGCATCGCTCGACAAGCCGATATGTTCGCCATGTTTGTCCAGCGCAATCAAGCTCATATGCCCGATGTAGTCGCCACCCAGGTCGCGCAGGTCGCGCATGGCTGTATGCGCCGCTTCTTCCAGCGTCATGCCCATCTGCAGATACAGGACGACGCTGCGAGCCGTCCCCGCGCGAATGGCCATTTCGCCCATGCCCGTGCATGCGCAAGCTCCATAGCGATTGTCGGCGTAGTTGCCCGCGCCGATGATGGGCGAATCGCCGATGCGCCCCGGATACTTCCAAGCCCAGCCGCTGGTGCTGACGCCACTGCCGATATCGCCAGCGCTGTCGATGGCGATGAAGTTGACCGTGCCCGCCACGCGCTCAGGATCGGTGGCCAACTTGACCTTGTCCAGCAGAGGCGCTTCGTCTGACTGACTGACGACCCGCCGGGCAGCGCCGATACTTTCCAGCCGCGCTCGCCACAGCTGGCGGATTTCATCGCTGAGCATCTCGCCCCGCTCCTCCGCGCCGATCTCGCGAGCGAAGCGCTCTGCACCCTCGCCAGCCAGCAGCACATGCGGCAATTTGCGCTCCAATACCTGTCGAGCCACCGAAATCGCATAAGGAAAGCCGCGCATCGCCGCCACCGCGCCACTATCCAGCGTGCGCCCATCCATAATGCTGGCGTCCAGCTCGAGCTCGCCCAGGATGTTGGGATAGCCGTTGCTGCCGACGGTGTGATCGCTGGGATCGGCTTCGACCAAGCGCGTGCCGATCTCCACCGCGTCCA
>DAOUJB010000228.1:0-4014 GCA_034423155.1 Anaerolineae bacterium
GTCGGTTCGCGCCCAGTCGTATTTGCCTTCCAGCGACTCGACATACGCCCAGGGGAAAAACTGCACGATAGTGGCTGCGCCCAGCTCGCGCGTCATTTCCAGCGAGCGCAAGATCTTCGCGGCTTCGACCTCATTTTCCAGCAGCGTATGTACGCAAACCTGCGATTTTTCGGTTTGCACGATTTGCTGCGTAACGACCAGCGGCTGTTCTTCTGTTGGCGCGGCACCAGCCCAGCCTAGCGCGAGCCAGCCCAGCCCAGCCAGCGCGACCAGCGCCAGCAGCCCGTACAGATGCCTGCGTTTCTTGCGGGATGAGCGATGTGACAAGGCAGCGGCTTTCGGGTAAAATGCTGAAGTTGACGCGGCGAATACAATAACAGGACAGGAATGGCATGCCGCAGCGAATCATAGCGATGTGGTCGGGTCCGCGCAATATCTCGACAGCGTTGATGCGTTCGTGGGGCAGCCGCAGCGATACGCGCGTGGTGGACGAGCCATTTTATGCGCATTATCTGCTGTCTACCGGTTACGAGCATCCTGGCGCTGACGAAATCATCCGCAGCTACCCGACCGATTGGCGCGCCGTTGTCGACCAGTTGCTAGGCGAGGGCCCGGATTCTGCCATTGTATATCACAAGCACATGACACATCACATGTTGCCCCATATTGAAAGAAGCTGGCTGAGCGAGGTATCCAACGCCTTTCTCATCCGCGAGCCGCGGCGCATGCTGCTTTCACTGATGAAAGTGATACCCCAACCGCGTCTGGAGCAGACCGGCTTGCCTCAACAGGTGGAACTCTTTGAGACTGTGCGTGAGCTGACCGGGACGATCCCGCCAGTGATAGACGCGCGCGATGTCTTGCTGCAGCCGGACCTCATGCTGCGCCGCTTGTGTTCCGCTCTGGATGTGCCCTACAATGGCTGCATGCTGCGCTGGCTCGCGGGACTGCGCGATACAGACGGCGTTTGGGCGAAGCATTGGTATGGCGCAGTCGAGCGTTCAACCGGCTTTGCGCCTTATCAAGAAGACGACAGCCCCCTGCCCGACCAACTGCGGGGATTGTTGGAAGCATGCCAGCCGCTCTATGACCAATTGGCGCAACACCGCATCTGCCCAGGTGAATGATGAAACAAGCCTTCAATCCCAAGAACCGTGATCTGCTAATCAATATCAATGGCGAGCTATTGCACCGCGATGTCGCTGGCATCAGCCCCTTCGATTCGGCGGTGCAGGGCGGCGATGCGGTCTGGGAAGGGCTGCGGTTGTATCAGGGACGAATCTTCAAGCTGATCCCGCATCTCGACCGGCTGCGCGATTCTGCCAAAGCTATGGCTTTCGCCGAGATCCCCAGCCATGACGCCATCATCGCCGAGATCCGCAAGACTCTGGCCGCCAACGAGATGACCGACGGTGTGCACATTCGATTGACGCTGAGCCGCGGTGTCAAATATACTAGCGGCATGGATACGCGCCTGAATGACAGCGGACCAACGCTCATCGTGCTGGCCGAATACAAGCCGCCCGTTTATGACAAGAGCGGCATCCGCCTCATCACATCGGGCATAAGGCGCATCCCGCCCGACTGCGTCGACCAAAATATCCATAGCTGCAACCTGATCAACTCGATTTTGGCCAAGATCGAGGCGAATGCGGCCGGCGTGGACGATGCCTTGATGCTGGATTATCAAGGATATGTGGCAGAAACAAACGCTACTCATATATTCATCGTGCATAATGGCGTCGTGCAAACATCGGATACCGGCAGCTGCCCAGAAGGCATCACGCGCTCGGCTGTACTGGAGATCTGCGATCAGAATGACATCCCGCATGTCGTCAAAAATCTGTCGCTGAGCGAGGTCTATCGCGCCGACGAGATGTTCTGCACAGGTACCATGGGCGAGCTTGCGCCAGTCGTCGAGCTGGACGGCAGACAGATCGGCTGTGGCACGACCGGCGAGACGACGCAAAGCTTGAGCGAGCTGTTTCGCCAGCGCACACAAACGGAAGGCTATCCAGTGGTGGATGTGGCATCCGCCAGCTAGACTCATTGTATTCAAAGCCCCAATCGTAGAGAGGAGCGATATCCGATGTCGGATTTCTCATTTGTAGGCAAACCCACCCCCATGATCGATGGTCCCGCCAAGATCACGGGCAACCTGAAATACACGGGCGACCTCAAGCTGTCGGGCATGCTGCATGCGCGCTTCGTCTTGAGCACCTATGCGCACGCCACGATTGCTGGCATCGACTGCAGCGCGGCTTTGGCAGTGCCCGGTGTTCGCAGGGTACTGACAGCCGAAGACCTGCCCGATGTCGTGCCGTCCTCGCGAGCGAGACTGATGCTGGCGCGCGACCGTGTCATTTTTGTCGGTCAGCCGGTCGCTATCGTGCTGGCAGAAACGCCGGCCGCCGCGGCCGATGGCGCAGAATTGGTCGAGATCGACTATGAACCGCTGACGGCGGTAACTTCTATGGATGCGGCTGTGGCCGAAGGCGCGCCCGTCATCTGGCCCCAGGGCATCCCCACTGGCGCGGAAGACGAAGCGGCTTATGGCGCTGATACGGGCGGCGAATCCGAAGCGGATGATGAAGAAGCTTCCAACATCGCCGGCAAGACGCACATGGCGACGGGCGATATCGCGGCGGCTTTTGCGCAGGCGGCTGTCGTTGTCGAGCGCGTCTTCGAGACACCCATGGTGCATCAAAGTTCAATCGAAACGCAGGGCTGGGTCGTTCAGCCCGACCCGCTTACTGGCGGCGCGACCATGTGGGGAAGTTTGCAGTCGCCTTTTGGCGTGCGCCAGGATGTCGCCGATGTGCTGGGTGTGCCCGAGTCGGATGTCACGGTCTATGGCATGCCGGTGGGTGGGGCTTTCGGCGCGAAGTTCGGTTTGTACGAGCCGCTTGTTGCGCTGGTCGCTGCGACTGTGGGCAAGCCCGTCAGCCTCATCTTGACGCGCAGTGAAGAGCTGCTGACGACCAACCCCGCGCCGGCGCTGCGTCTGCATGGCAAGCTGGGCTTCGCCAGCGATGGCAAGCTGCTGGCTATGCAATCGGATGTGACAGCCGATACGGGCGTTTATCCTAGCGGCTTGGGTGGATTCGCGGCGATGCAATTCGCCAGCTTTTATCCCTGCGAGAATCTGCTGCTGGAATCGACCAATGTGATCACCAACAAGCAATCGGTGGGCGCTTATCGGGCGCCGACTTCGCCGACTGCCTTCATGGCGGTAGAGACGCTATTTGATGAAGCCGCCGCTCAGCTGAGCATGGATCCGCTGGAGCTGCGCCTGAAGAATGCAGCCCGCACTGGCGATCCTGCGCCCGATGGCAGCGAATTCGCACCTATCGGCATGGTCGAGACGCTGGAAGCTGCCAAACAGCACCCCTTGTGGAAAAACCGCGAATCGTCGCGCAAACAAGGACGCGGAGTCGGCGTGGCGATCGGTGGCTGGATGGGCGGTCTCGAGCCCGGCGCGGCCGTCTGCAAGCTCAACCGCGATGGCGTGCTGCAAGTGCAGATTGGCACAGCCGACCTCAGCGGGACGCCGACCACATTTGCGATGCTGGCAGCCGAAGCCTATGGCGTTGCGCCCGACAAAGTGCGCTTCGTCTACAGCGATACCGACAGCGCTCCGTATGGCGGCGGCGTCGGTGGCAGCAAGACCACCTATACGCTGGGCAACGCTGTCATCCGCGCGGCCGAAGACGCTCGCCGCAAAACTTTCGCCATCGCAGCGGAAGAATTTGAAGTTTCTGCCGAAGACCTGGAAATCGTGGATGGGCGCGTGCAGGTGCGCGGCTTCCCCGATCGGTCGATCAGCCTGGGCGAGCTCGCTGGCAAAGCCATGACCTTCGGCGGTCGCTACGAGCCGGTGCACGGCAGTGGCAGCCAAGCTATAACCGACCGCGCGCCATCGTTCTGCGCGCAAATCGCCGAGGTCGAGGTGGACGAAGAGACCGGCGATGTCAACCTGCTGAATCTGGCCGTCGTGCAAGAAGTCGGACGCGC
>DAOUJB010000229.1:0-2040 GCA_034423155.1 Anaerolineae bacterium
CGCAATTGGTTGCGGTACATCGCCAGCGGATTGCGGGTGCCATTGCGATGGGCGTTGCTGCTGAAGCCTGCGAAGTCCGCCAGCTCCAAGGCATTTTCGTGCATATAACGCCGCATCAAGAGCGCCGCCAGGGCTGTCTGCGTCGCGCCGTTGACCGTCTCGAAGTCGGCATCAAGGCTGGTATTGCGCGCAGCCAAACGCGCCGCGCCTACGATATCGGTCGATTTTTCCACGCCGATGACCAGCGCAGTCTGCGCCAGTCCCGATGCAACAGTCAGGCAGCCCGCCCGCAGCGCCACGCCGCCAGAGGCATCGCCCGCTTCACAGCGCCAGGCTTCCACCCCGGCCAATCCAAGTCGACCGGCGATGAGACTGCCCAGCTGGGTCTGCTGGTTGAGGGTCGCGCCATAAGCATTGCCGACGATAACCGCGTCCGCGCCGACAAGTCCCGCATCGTCCAGCGCCAGTCGCCCGGCTTCTTCCGCCAGCTCGCCGATGCTGCGCGACCAATGTTCGCCCACCGCCAGCATGCCCACGCCGATGATTGCAACGCCTGTCATCTGCTAATCCTTGAGTTTGTCGCGAAAACGCACATAAGTGGCATAGTCGATAGCTGTCCGGCGCGCAATATAATCAGCCGTGCGCGGGCGCTGCTCAGGCAGGCGTTGTATACGCTCGCTGACGCGCAAATCAAAGGCGTCTGAACCTGCGCCGCTGCCATAACTCACCATCAAAATGCGCGCGCCCGGCTCGGCAATATCGAGGATGGCGGTCAAGCCCAGCATGCAGGAGCCAGAATAAACATTGCCGATATCGTCAGCCAGCAAGCCCGGGCTGATCTGTTCTGCCGTGAAGCCAAGCAGCTTTGCCGCGCGCGCCGGAAACTTGACATTGGGTTGGTGAAATACCGCGTAGTCATAATCGTCAGCTCGCGTGCCCATCAGCTCCATCAGAGTCGACGCGGCCGCCAGCGTATGCGCGAAGTAGGCGGGCTCGCCAGTGAAGCGGTCGCCATGGCTGGGATAAACTTGTCCCGCGCGCCGCCAAAAATCGGGCGTATCGGTTACAAAACTGTAACTGCCCTGGTAGATCGCCAGGCTCTCTTCGGCCGGACCCAGCACAAAAGCCGCGCCGCCACAGCCCGCCGTATATTCCAGCGCGTCGCCCGGGCGTCCCTGCGCCGTATCCATGCCAATGCTGAGCGTATAACGCGCCATGCCGCTGCCGACCACGCCGATAGACGCTTGCACCGCTTCTGTGCCGGCTTTGCAGGCGAATTCCCAATCGGCCGCCTGGATATTTGCAGAAGCGCCGATGCTTTCCGCAACGATGGTGCTGGTCGGTTTGACGGCATAGGGATGACTTTCGCTGCCCACCCACACCGCGCGGATCTGCTGGGGATCGATGCCAGCACAATTCACCGCATTGCGCGCCGCTTCGATGGACATCGTGACGACATCTTCGTCTATGCCCGCCACGGCTTTTTCTCGCACGGGCGATCCGCCGCCGCCAGCCCACACGCGCGCGATCTCTGTGCCGGGCAGGCGATAGCGTGGCACATACGCGCCATAACCGACGATGCCCACAGAGCGCTGGGCTTGCATCAAGAGCTTGCCATCCGTTGTCATGTGTCGCGAACCCCTTCCGCAATGATTGCTTTGGCGCGTTCCAGGCGGATATTGCCTTCGTCTATCAGTTGCTGCGCCACCAACATCACTTGTTCGTCAGCTGCGCCCGCTGCCAGCGCCAATTGCCGAGCGTGCATGCGCATGTGTCCGCTTTGAATGCCATCGGTCGCCAAGGCTCGCAGCGCCGCGAAGTTCTGCGCGAGGCCGACCGCCACCGCCACTTCCGCCAGTTCACGCGCCGACTTGATACCCAGCAAATGCAGGGCGATTTTGGCAGCCGGATGCGCTCGCGTGGCGCCACCGACAATGCCCAGCGCCATTGGCAGCGCGATCTCGCCATGCAGGTCGCCGGCATCGTCCCGCCACCAGCGCGTCAGGCTCGTGTAGCGTCCATCCCGCGCGGCATAGGCAT
>DAOUJB010000230.1:0-4810 GCA_034423155.1 Anaerolineae bacterium
GCCATAGACCTTGCCCAAGCCGATCATGCTGGCTGTGCTGAGCATGTTGAGGATCATTTTCTGCGCGCTGCCGGCTTTCAGGCGCGTCGAGCCAGCGATGACTTCGGGTCCCATATCGACGCTGATGGCGATATCGGCCAAGGCGGCGATAGGCGTATCCTGGTTGCAGGCGATGGCGATGCTGCGCGCGCCGATGCTGCGGGCAAAGGTAAGCGCGCCGATGACATAGGGGGTGCGTCCGCTGGCGGCAATGCCACAGACGACATCCGCGCTGGAAACGCGCCTCGCTCGCAGGTCGTGTGCCGCTGCGGCGGGGTCGTCTTCCGCGCCTTCTATCGACCGCAGCATAGCATCTGCGCCGCCGGCAATCACGCCTTGGACCAGCTCGGGCGGCACGCTGAAAGTCGGCACACATTCGGCCGCGTCCAGCATGCCCAGCCGCCCGCTCGTGCCAGCGCCGACATAAAAGAGACGCCCGCCTGCTTCCAAAGCCGCCACAATCGCCTCCACCGCCCGCGCGATATCGGGCAAGGCAGCCGCCACCGCCTCCGCCACTTTGGCATCTTCGCGATTGATCAGCTTCAGCGCCTCTAGCACAGGCAGCTTGTCTATGTCGCGCGTGTGGGCATTTGCCCCTTCGGTCGTCCAATTCATGCGCCGCTCCCTTCCAGTTGCGCCAGCAGAGCCGCGCCGATTGCCGGGCTATGCAGCGCTGTGGGGCGTTCGGGCAGATTCAGTCGGCGAGCGACGGCCGCGGAAAGGACATTGTCCTTATCCAGCAAGCCACCGGCAAAAGCGATAGGCGCGCCAGGATAATCCAGCCGGTCGCGCAGCAACTCGACTTGACCCGCCAGGTGATCCGCCGCCGCCCGCAGCAGCTTTTTCGCCTCGCAATCGCCGGACTGGGCCAGGCGCAGCACCAGCCGAGCCAGTTCTGCGACGCGCGCTGTCTTCGCTTCGTTGCTGCGATATAGCCAGCCGACCAGGTCGCGCGCTTTTGCCAAAGCCAATTCATCGAGGCACGCCGCGCCCAGCTCCGTCAAGTCAATCCCTTGGTCATGCGCCGCAATGATGCCGCGCAGCAGCTGAATGCCCAGCCAATAGCCGCTGCCTTCATCGCCCAGCAGATAGCCCCAGCCACCGATCTGCAGTCGATTCCCGTCCGGCGAGCAGCCATAAGCCGCGCTGCCCGTGCCCGCCAGCAGCAGGATGCCATGCCGCCGCCCCAATGCGCCAACCAGCGCAATCTCCAGATCGGAGCTGGGCACGATGTGCGAACTCGGCAAAATGGGCGAAAGTGTTTCCAACAGCCAGTCGCGGCTGTGCATGTTGCTTGCGCCAGCGATGCCGATACCCGCTGCGGTGATGTGTTTTGGCGAAATGCCTGCCTGCTCCAGCGCCGCCCGCACAATCAAGCGTATATGCGCCTGTGCCTGTGCGCGCCCGATAACACTGGGATTGGCTGTGCCCGAGGACCGCAGCGCCATTGGCATGAGCCGCGAATCCACAATCGTCACGCGCAATTTGCTGCCACCGCCATCGATGCCTGCGTAGAGCGCCTCGCTCATGCGCTGTCGATCGCCGCGACGATGAGGTCGTGCGCTGCCCGGCGGAAAGCATGGATGCCAGCGGGGTCGCGCCCATGATACACGTGGTTGCTGAGCAAAGCGCAGACCAGTTGCCGCTCGGGGTCGATCCACAACGAAGTGCCTGTGAAGCCCGTGTGGCCATAGGCGGAGCTGCTGTATAAGTCGCCGGCTGACGAGTCGTCCGCGGCTTTCAGCATCCAGCCCAAGCCCAGGCGATATTGCCCGCGCACTTGCTCTTGCGTGGCCAGCCTGCGCAGCTCTTCGCCGATCGCCAGGCGCGGGTCGCCAGCCAGCCAAGCCTGCCCAAAGCGCGCAACATCGCGGGCGGTCGCAAACAAGCCAGCGTGCCCGGCAATGCCACCCAAGCCACAGGCATTTTCATCGTGCACCTCGCCCCAGACGCGGCGCATCCGCCAGTAATTGTCGAACTCGGTCGGCGCGATTCGCTCGCGCGGGATGCCGTTCTGCAGGGGATTGTATGTGAAGCTGCCCAATTCCAGCGGCTGCCAGACCAGAGCGCGAACCGCCTGGTCCAGTCGTCCGCCATACAAGCGCGCCACCGACTCGCCCAGTAGCATGATGCCCACATCGGTGTAGCGGACTGTATCGCCGATCGTGCCGGCAAAAGGAAACTCGACCATGGCCGCCAATCCCCGCTGCCAGCGCGCATCGTCATACGCTTCATCGGGTCGCGGCGGGGGCGGCGGATCCTCCGCGGCCAGCAGATAGACGGCTCGCCAGGGCGCAAGTCCTGAGCTGTGCGTGAGCAAGTGTTTGAAAGTGACCGTGCTCGGATCGACAGTCAAGCCGTCAAATCGAGCTTCGGCGGGCAGGAAGGCGCGCGTGTGTGGATCTTGTCCGCCGGCAATGGCGCGAGGATTGACAAGCCCGAACTCTGGGATCACCGAAACCAGCGCATCGTCCAAGGCGACCGCGCCCGCCTGCACCAGCGCCAAAAAACTGACTTCCACCAGCAGCTTGCTCACGGATGCCAGGTCAAAGAGCGTGTCGGTCGTGACGGGCAGTTGTTGCGTCGGCGGATCGAGCCAGCCCCAGCCAGCTTCCAGCGCGATCTCGTCACGATGGATCACACAGATGCCAAGCGCGGGGAATGTCCGCGGCAGGTGCTCGGCCAGCAGGCTGTCAAACGCGGCCGCTTCTATCGGGATCGTCATGAAACAGCCACCGTCAACTCTCCGCGCGGCTCGAAATCTCCGCAGATGGCATCGACCGCCGCCAGCAACGACGGCCGGCTGTCGCCATTTGTGCAGATGATGGTGTCGGCATTGGGCAGCAGGCCCGCATCGTATGGATCGCGCGCGCAAACCAGAATCACGCGCTGTGACCGACCCATGATGGCGCGGGCGCGTTGCAATTGGGCTGGCTGCAGGTGGGCGTTGCGCGTCAGCAAGATGATTGTGTCGCTTTCGAACAAGCTCGCGTCCAGCGGCGAATTGTCATCTGGGTCGAGCACGCGGCAATCGGCATGTGGCAAGCGCCGCGCCAGATAATCCGAGAAAACGCGCTGCGAACCCGCTTCCACCGCATCGGACACGCGCCCAGCGGCAAATTCCAGCGCAACAACCCGCGATTCACGCAAGCTCGAAAGCGCCGTGCCAGACTTGAGCAGCACGATACCCGCCCGCGCCGCCCGCTTCGCCAAGGCCCGATGCGCCTGGCAGTCCACGACATCCAGCGCCGGCGCATCATCCAGGTTATAACGCCGCTTCATGAATTCGATGCGCGCCAGCGATTCGTCTATTCGCGCTTCGCTGATTCGGCCCGATTGCGCAGCCGCCAACACCGCTTTAGAAGCTGCTTCTTGCCGCCCGCGCGTGTGCGAAAATAGCGGCAGATCGACACCCGCCAGCACACAGCGCACCGCCGATTCGCCCGCGCCAATCTGGTCGGTGATGGCTTTCATCTCCATGCAATCGGTGCTGACAGCGCCAGTGAAACCCAATTCGCCGCGCAGCAAATCGCTCACGATGCGCCGCGACATGGTGGCCGGGCAGTCGGCATCCAGTTGATCGTAAATCACATGCGTCAGCATCACGCAGGCGACATCGGCCGCTATCGCCCGGCGGAATGGCAGCAAGTCTTCTGCATACAAATAATCCAGCGAGCCGCTGACTCGCGCCAAGCCCACATGCGTATCAATGATTGTGTTGCCCAGCCCGGGGAAGTGCTTGACCGTCGCCGCGACGCCACTGCGCTGATAACCGCGGATTTGCGCCGCCACCAGGTCGCCGACCAGCCGGCTGTCGCGCCCGACCGATCGTGCGCTGACCGAAGGATTGTCGCGCTGATGGGCGATATCCGCGACCGGCGCGAAGTTCCAGTTGATGCCCAGCGCCGCCATCTCGCGGCCCAACATGGCTGCGACTTCTTCGGCGAGCTGCGGGTCTTGCGCCGCGCCCAGCGCCATATTGCCAGGGCTTTCGCTGAAGCCAGCGCGCAGACGGGCGACGATGCCGCCTTCCTGGTCGATGCCGACCAGAATAGGAAAAGGCGCGGCCTGCCGACATTCGGCGATCAGTTGCTGGACTTGCGCGGGCGACTGCACATTGCGCGCGAACAAATAGATGCCGCCAATGCGTCCGCTCGCCAGCCAGTCCAAAATATGCGGGGGCGGACGCAAACCATGAAAGCCCACCATCATCATGCGCCCGACCTTTTGCGCCAGGTTCAGCATCAGCCCCCCCTCCGCTATCCGCGCGACAATCGTTTCTCGAAGCGCAGCATCAGCCCATAGATAATCACCGAAAGCGCCGCGCCAATCAAAATGAACAGGCTGATAGACTCCGCCCCGACATGCTCGGCGAAGATGCCGCCAAGCCCCGAAAGCGCTGCCCCGCCCAAAGCCGCGCAACCCACCTGGAAGCCGATGGCGTTTGCCGCGTGCTCGACGCCGACGCGCGCATAAGTCTGCGAAATCAAAATGGGGAATATGGCCGCCAGACCAAAACCGATGCCCAGCATGCCCGCAAAGCTGAGCGCCTCGCTGGGATTCAGAAACAGCAGCGCCGCACCCGCCAGCGAACAAGCGAAACAGATAGTCAGCAACAGTCGGTCACCAAGACGCATAGCCAGCAAACCCATCAAAATCCGTCCGATCGTGAAGCTGCCCCAATAGGCGCTGACCCAGCTGCTGGCGACTTCTTGCGGCAGGGAGCGCGCTTCGGTCAACAGCGTGTTTGCCAGCTGACCCGTGCCAATTT
>DAOUJB010000231.1:0-15398 GCA_034423155.1 Anaerolineae bacterium
CTCCAGCCCGGTTACCTTGTCGCTTTCTTCGCCCTTTGCCGTCAGCATGATGACGGGGATATCGCTGAATTCGCGCAGCATGCGCAGGGTCTCGAAGCCGTCCAGCTCGGGCATCATCACATCCAGCAGCACCAGATCGGGCAGTTGCGTGCGGATGACATCCAGCGCCTCTAGGCCGTTGCGCGCCTCGAAGACCTGATGGCTTTCCAGCTCCAGGTTCATGCGGATAAAGCCAATCATTCTCGGTTCGTCGTCAACAACCAGGATGCGTTTGCCTTTGCGCTGCACATCAAGTTGTCCGCTCTTTAGCATGGCGCAACCTCCTGCTAGCTGGACCAGTCTTGGCTCGGATCGTCGGGCAGCTTCAACACGATGACCGAGATATTGTCGGTGCCTCCGCGTTCATTTGCCAGCTTGACTAGCTGGTCACAGGCAGTTTGAGGCAGGCTGGCTCTGCGTACGATTCTGCAAATTGTGTCATCATCCACCAAATCCCACAAACCGTCCGTGCAGATGACGATGCGCGCGCCGGATGGCAAGCTGCGAATCATGCGCTCAATTTTGAGTTCTTCGTTCTGCCCGATTGCGCGGTAGAGCACATTCTTCTGCGGATAGTTGGCGGCTTGTTCTGGCGTCAGTTCTTTCATTTGGATCAAGCGCTGCACCAGTGTATGGTCGGTCGTCAACTGCTCAATGATCTCGCCGTGAACCAGGTAGGCGCGGCTGTCGCCCACATGCGCCACATAAGCCAGGTTGCCGACGATGGCCACGGTCGACAAGGTCGTGCCGCCGCCGGGCACTTGCTGGACGACCGCCAGGTTGGCGCGCTCGGCTGCCGATACCAGCGAATCCAGGATGGTTGGGCTGCAGCCAGCGTTGAAGTTGCGCAGCAGCAGCGCATTTGCCCGCTCCATCATTTCAGCGGCCAAGGTCTGCACAGCGATGCCAGCTGCGCGCTCGCCATCCAGATGCCCGCCCATGCCATCGGCGACGATGAACAACCCGAAGTCTGGTCGCTCGTCCACCGAGATGGAATGCCACTGCATGCCGAAGCAAGCATCTTCATTGTTTTCACGCAGCCTACCCACATGGCTGGCGATTCCATAGGTCAAGGCTTGCTGCTGATTTTTCGGCACGAGTGGAAGCTGTAGCGCCGGCTCTGTGATCGGCGGCTCGGGCACGGTCTCCTTGGGCGAAGGCTTAGACCGCGGCACGGGGGTTTCTGGCCGGGGCTTGGAAGATGACGGCGCTGTTGGCTCGGGCAGCTCGTTTGCATCATCTGTGTAAGCTGACGGCTCCGGCGGGCTGTCTTCTTCAGCATAATCGTCTGCTGGTGAAACTGGCTCGCGCACCGCATTGGTCGGGAGTCTTGGCTGGTTGCGGCTGGGCGAAACATGCGCTGCGCGGCGCAGCCTGGGATCGCTCTCAGATTCTTCGCGCTGCAGCCCAAACAGACGCCGGATGAAACTCATACCATACAGCCCAAAAGACAATTGTCCAATTGCTGCTGCAGTTCAGCAGCTTGCTTTATTATATTTTAGCTATCACAATGGCGCAATCATTGGCTTTCGCGACTGTCCGCGCCCACAACATGCAAAAACCGCTGTCCATCTACATCCACATCCCTTTCTGCAAGGCGCGCTGCAGCTATTGCGCTTTCAACACCTACATCGACCTGGCCCAGCTCATCCCCGCCTATGTGCGCGCAGTCTGTAGCGAGTTGGCGTACGCTGCCAACGGCTGCAAGTCGCGACCCGTGCACACTGTCTATTTCGGTGGCGGCACGCCGTCGCTGCTATCGCCCGCGCAATTCGAGCAGGTTATGCGCCAGCTGCATGCTGCCTTCGCGCTGACTGAAGACATCGAAATCTCGCTGGAAGCCAATCCTGACGATTTGTCCGCCGACTACCTGAGCGACTTGCGCGCGCTGGGTTTCAACCGAATCAGCATCGGCATGCAATCCGCCAATCCACGCATTTTGCAGCTCTTCGACCGGCAGCATGATGTCCAGGCGGTGAGCGATGCGGTGCGCAGCGCCCGCGCAGCCCGCTTTGACAACTTGAACCTGGATGTCATTTTCGGCTCGCCCTATGAATCGCTGGCGGAATGGCAAGGTACGGTCGCCGCGGCAGTCGATTACGCGCCCGAACATATTTCTATGTATGGTCTGGAACTCAAAGGCGGGACTTCGCTGCGCACGCAAGTCGACGCCGGAGTGCTGCCACAGCCCGATGACGACCTCTTCGCCGACATGTATGAATTCGCGGCGGAATTTCTGACACAGCGCGGCTATGGGCAATATGAGATCAGCAATTGGTGTCATCCCAACCGCGAATGCCGACACAACCTGCAATACTGGCGCAACCTGGACTACATCGGCATCGGTGCCGGCGCGCACGGATTTGCCAATGGTTGGCGTTATTCGACCATCACCGCGCCCGCACGCTACATCGCCGCGCTGGAAGAAGAACACAAAACCAAGCGACCATTCTCGCTGACGCCAGCTGTCGCCAAGCATACGGCTGTGTCCGCTGCGGACGATCTGTACGAGACGCTGATGATGAACTTGCGCTTGACGCAGGAAGGGGTGAACCGGGTGCGTTTTCAGGCTCGTTTTGGCGCGGATATCGTCGATATGTTCCCGCAGCAATGCCACAAACTGGCTGGGCTGGGATTGCTGCGCATCGAAGCCGAACGCCTGCGCTTGAGCGATTCGGGGCGCTTGCTAAGCAACACGGTCATCCGCGAGTTTGTGGAGGCGATTTCACCGGCAGCAATTCCGCTTGTCGCAGCGCGTTGATATCCCGCGAAGCGCTGCACAGCATGGCAATCTGCAACTGGGCGGTCAATTCGCGGATGAGCTCGCTGACGGCTTCGGCTGATTCGCTGGCGGCGCGCAAGAAGGGACTCGCCAAGCCAGCCATGTCTGCGCCCAAAGCCAGGCACTTGGCGATATCAATGCCATCGCGCAAACCTCCGCTGGCAAATATGGGCAGAGTAGGCGCTTCCGCACGCGCATAGCGAAGCGCATCGGCAGTGGGAATGCCCCAATCGGCGAAGCTACGCGCGACCCGAGCATGGAAGGCGCTTGGCGCACGATGATATTCGACTTCGCTCCACGAGGTGCCGCCAGCCCCCGCCACATCGATCGCCGCCACGCCCGCATTCATCAACGACCGGCAAGCCGCAGGTGAGAAACCCCAACCAACTTCTTTGGCGATGACGGGAACAGGCAGTTTTTTGCAGATAAGCCCGACCTTGCGCAGCAGCCCGGAGAAGTCGATATCGCCTTCAGCCTGGACGGCTTCTTGCAGCACATTGAAGTGCAAAATCAAGGCATCCGCGCCCACCATGTCGACGGCGCGCCGACATTGCGCGAGTCCATAGCCATAATTCAACTGCACCGCGCCGATATTGGCGAAGAGCAGGATATCCGGCGCGACATCGCGAATGGCATAACTGGCTTCAAGAGCCGGATCTTCGATTGCGGCTCGCTGAGAACCCAAGCCCATAGCGATGTGATGCTGCTGCGCCGCGATCGCCAGGTTGCGGTTGATGCCGCGCGCCAATTCCGTGCCGCCGGTCATGGACGAGATCAATATGGGCGCGGACAATCGCTTGCCAAAGATGACTGAAGATGTGTCCACTTGGCGCAGGCTTAGCTCTGGCAGCGCCTGATGTAGGAAACTCAGCTTCTCCAAACCCGTCGTCAAACGCGGGAATTGCACATCCCGCTCCAGATTGATGCGAATGTGATCGACCTTGCGGCTTTCGGTGCTGGGCGAATCCGTTACTTTCGACATGGGGCGGTGTTCCTGTAGACAGGTGCCTCGCGCGGGCACAGCTTGCTATGCTACTGTTTGCGTGGCGGGCTGTCAATCATCGAGCCGCTGGCAATTGGTCTGGCAGGCGCAAAGAAACAAAGTATAATCGGCGGCTGTGGATTGTAGACATCGGACCTGTTTTGGGAGGACCGCAAACATGGCAACTATCGAAGAGCGCGTGCAAGGAATCGTGGTCGAGCTCTTGGGCGTCGAAGATGAGCGCGTGGTAGCGGGCGCCAGCTTCCGCGAAGACCTGGAAGCCGATTCGCTTGACCTCGTTGAACTGATCATGGCATTCGAAGAAGAATTTGGCGGCGAAATCAGCGATGAAGATGCCCAGCGCATCGAAACAGTCGGTCAAGCCGTGGAGTACATCCGCTCAAATATGGCCGACTAGATCGGCTGGCTACCTGCTGCCGTATACCGAATACACACAACGCTCGCCTGGACGATCGAATGGGGTCGTCCATCGTTTGCCGCTGCGCCCCGTGCCAACTCAACGGCGGACACTTGTACCCAGGGCGTGCAACCCAAGGGCGACCAGGCAAGCATAAGCCGCTGCGACGAGCCAAACGCCTAGCCCCATGCCGCCGCCGCTCGCCAAACTGGCGTAGACATCCAGAGCCAGCCTTGCGCCACCTATGGCCGTAAGCGCGCCGACCAAGCTGAAACCAGCCACGAATATGGGCTGCCAGCGACGATTCTTCCAAATCAGAGCCGCAATGCCCAAGATCAGACCGCCCAGCGCCAAGCCAAACTGCTGTCGGTAATTCAAATTGCCGATGTCGTTGACAAATTCAATCGGCGGCAACTGCGCAATAGCCAGCGCAACTATAACCAGCGTGGCGACTCGTTTTTGCATTTTTCCCCGCGCGACCAAGCCCGTCAGCGCGCACAGGATTAGCAATTGGACGCGCAGCAGCAATGGCACGACCAGCGGTGGGTTGCTGCTTCTCTGTGCTGGGTGCAGGCTCGCCCATTCCGCCAGGTCGTAGGCATTCAGCGTCATCCCCGCGGCTGGGGCGACCAGCCAGGGCAGCAGCAAGCCCACCAGCAGCACCATCAGCAGGCTGGCTATGAATAGGGAATGACTGGCGGACCGGGCGCTGGGCATGAGTTGGAAAGTGGCTTCGTATAGGGAACGCCGTCAGTATAGCACGGGCGGCAATTTACTCCTGTAGCAGCGCCGCATAAACCGAACGCAGTTGTTGCGCCGATCGCCCCCAGGTGAATTCCGCGGCTCGTTCATAGCCCGCCTGCACCAGGCGCTCGCGCAGAGCCGGCTGTCCTTCCAGCGCAGCAATCGCAGCGACGATGCCAGCCGTGTCGTATGGGTCGACCAGCAGAGCCGACTCTCCTGCCACTTCGGGCAACGACGACAGGTTGCTGCTGATGACCGGCGTGCCACATGCGAACGCTTCCAACACGGGCAAGCCAAAGCCTTCGTAGAGCGAAACCATAATCAGCGCCCGCGCCCCGCTATACAGCGCCGGCAAGTCTGCATCGTCCGCCAAACCCAACAAATGCACATATGGCTGCGCGCCCAGCCGGGTAATCGTCTGCCGCATCTCGTCTTCCAGCCAGCCTTTGCCGCCAGCAATGGCATAATGCAAGTCGTAGCCCTGCTGGCGAGCAGCGGCCACCGCTTCGATGACGCGACTGTAATTCTTGCGCGGCTGGATCGTGCCCACCGATAGCAGATAGGCGACGCCTTCCAAGCCGTATTTGCGCTTGCAAGCAGCCAGCAAGTTATGATCATTCACTGGCTGGAATTGCGAATCAACCCCGCAATACAGCACGGTGATTTTGTCGGCGGGCGTGCCATAGAGTGCGACGAGATCGGCTTTGGTCGCTTGCGAGTCGGCGAGGATATGCTGGGCGCGCGCCACCGAACGCGGCACAACAGCGTCCAAATAGGCTTTGAGCGGCGGGCTGGCGGCTTGGGGAACGCGCACAAATGACAAGTCGTGCACGGTTAGCAGCGTTCGCGTGCCGGGCAAGGTCGGTGGCAGCACAAAGTCTGTGGCGTGAAACAAATCGACGCGCCCGGTGAAGAATTCCACGGGCAGCGGCAGCCGCGCTCGGTGCCAGCAACGCGCCAACCAGCGGGGCGTCGCTCGCGTCGGCCGCCAACTGAAGTTCGCTGCTGGCGCTATGGGCAGAGACTTGCGCTGTGCGCCGGCCACCAAGAGCCGATAATCGCTTTCCGCATCGCTGCTGGCAAGCGCCGCCGTCAGTTCGCGTACATAACGTCCGATGCCGCCGCGCTGTTCATGAGCTGGGGTATAGTCGAGCGCGATTCGCTGCACTTTAGTCTACGTCGTTGTAGGTCCAATAACGATTGGCGAGGAAGTTCCAGGCAGTAACCACGATCACGCCGAAGAAGAGCGCCAGCATGGTACCGAGTTTGTTTTGGTCGAGCAGAGCCGGCGCATAAGCGGCGTTCAGCATTTGGACGAGCGAAGTGGAGAGATCGCCCAGCGCTTGATAGGCAAAATCGATCCACAGCGTGCGCAACGCCCAGCCAATGATACTCACGATGACAAATTGCGTCAGTTGTTTTTGCGCCGACCGCGACCGCGAATCGGGATAAGTCCACAGACGATTCCACACGAAATTACTGCAGACAGCCAGCACAAAAGCCACCGTGGTCGCCAGCGCCACATTGGCATCGAGCGGCTCGTTGGCTGCGGTCACCGGCGGCAGCAAGCTGTTCTGCAAGATGATGACCGTGCCGCTGTCGATGACAAAGCCCAACAGCCCGACAAAAGCAAACTTGATGAAGCGCTCCAGCTCTTTGGCTTTGTCCCCGCCAAAACGCAGCGCCACCAGCCTGATGAACCGGTCGATCGGCGTGCTGACGCTGTGGTGACGCCGTGCGTCCTCGGCATTGGCTGTGATTGTGCCCGACATGCTTACTCCACTTGCAATGCTGATTGCGTCTGACGATGCAAGATCGCCTGCACGCTCAATAATACACCGATATGCAGATACAAAGTGTTGACAAATAGATAATCAAAGAAACTGTGTGCGGCAAGGTAGATCCAGCAACTCAGCAAGCCGACGCCCAGCGACCTCGCGAGTATATCGGGATGACGCCGAAGCGTCCAACAAATCCGCAGCATGACAGCCCAATAAGCCAAGTAGGCGAGCAGACCGACCATGCCCGTCTCCGCCAGCAGATTGAGATAAGTGTTGTGCGCATGTCCCAAAGGCAGTTGCCAGTTAATCAGCCGATACTGCTCATAACGCACGCTGTAGTTGCCCAGCCCGACGCCGAAGTAAGGATGATCGCGCGCCATTTCGACCGCTGCCTGCCAATGCGCCAGTCGTTCGATCACAGCGTAGTTGCCGGCGTGCGCATCGATGCCACGAACATCGTTGATTGCGACCAGGTCGACCACAGACGATGTCAGCCGCGAGACCACCGCATCTGGCAAGATGCCCGTCTGCCACAAGATGACCGCCAGCGCGACCGCCGAGAATGCCAGTAGCAAACCATGCAGCAGCCGTCGAGGCAGCGCAATCACCAGGACTAGCGCCGCGACTGCCGTACCCAGCCAAGCGCCGCGACTCCACGAAGCCAGCAAAGCCGCCGCCACCAACAGCGCCGCCCCAGTCCACGCCAGCAATTGCGCGATCTGCGCGGCACTGACGGGTTTACCGGCGCGCCAATTCGCCCAAAGCCGCCCAGCCATTCCCCAAGCGGCCATGCTGCAGACGGGCAGGGCAATGCCCATGAATCCGCCGAAAGGATTGGGCTGGCCGAAAGTGCCAAATGCGCGATAGAAGCGCCCGAGGATCAGCAGATGGTCGGCACCGCTGCCGCCCAGAAAAATATACAAACCGACCAGTGCATTGCCCGCGGCCGCCACAGCCACCGCATAGAGCAGCCAGCGCCAGCGCTCCCCGCGCTCGAAAGAAAGCTGCCAGATCAAAGCAGCCATCACCAGCCATTTCAGCCATTCTTTTAACCACTCGGACAGCGACACGCTTGCCCATGCGCCGCTGGCGAATACAGCAGTTATGGCGATTGTCGCGATAAGCGTGGGGTTGCGTTCGAAGCGCAGCAGCCTTCCGCGCCGCAAGACGAGATCGCCAACCCACACAAGCGCGCCGATCAGCAGCAGAATCTGGTCGATGGTCAGCGGCAGGTGCAGACCGCTTTCCGCCGCGACCAACGCACGCAGCGGCGACAGCGTCAGCAGCGCCACCAGCATGGGCAACATGCGCTTATATGGGCGCTGTGCCGGCTGTGAGTAGCGAGCGAAAATAATCGATCGTGCGCTCGATCCCCGAGTCCAGCGCAACCTGCGGCTGCCAGCCTAGAACCTGCCGGGCGCGGGTCGTATCCGGTTTGCGCGTTTGCGGGTCGCCTTCGATTCGCAAGCCATCGGCATAGATCGTGCCGGCGGCATTGCCCGACACGCGATTGACGACTTCGGCGAAATCGCGGATACAGATCTCGTGGGTGGTGCCGATATTGACCGGGTCGACCAAGTCGCTGTGCAAGAGCCGCACCAGGCCTTCGACCAGATCATCAATATATTGAAAGCAGCGCGTCTGCATACCATCGCCATAGATGGTCAGCGCCTCGCCGCGCACAGCTTGCCCGATAAAGTTGGGCACGACGCGTCCATCATCCAGCCGCATGCGCGGACCATAGGTATTGAAGATGCGCACGATGCGCGTGTCCATTTGGTGCTCGCGATGATAAGCCATGACCAGCGCTTCGGCGAATCGTTTCGCCTCATCATAGACGCCGCGCGGTCCCACTGGATCGACATTGCCGGCGTAGGCTTCGCTTTGTGGATGCACCAGCGGATCGCCATAAACCTCGGATGTGGAGGCCAGCAGGAAGCCCGCTCCTTTTGCGCGCGCCAAACCCAGCGCATTGTGCGTGCCCAGCGCCCCGACCTTGAGCGTCTGGATGGGGTATTTCAAGTAATCGATCGGGCTGGCGGGCGAGGCGAAATGCAGCACGGCATCGACAGGACCCGGCACATGAATGAAATTGCTGACATCGTGATAAATGAATTCAAATTGGCGGTTGCCAGCCAGATGCGCGATATTGTCAGGCGAGCCGGTGATGAAGTTGTCCATAGCGACAACGCGCTGGCCATCGCGCAGGAAGCGATCGCAGAGATGCGAGCCAATGAAGCCCGCGCCACCAGTTATGAGTAGTCGCAAGTCGGTACGTCTCCTCTCGATTTGTCCATGCCAGTCTAGCACATGCGCCTAATCGCGTGCAGGCAAAAGCGTCGCCAGCTCTCGCAAACGCAGCATCGCCGCCAGTTGAAACATGAAGATAAAGGCCAGGTCGATGACAAAAACGCTGTTGTCAATCAGCCCATGCGCCAGCAGACCAGCCATGCTGCCCATCAAGCCCAGCGTCATGGCAAAAATCTGCGCATCCCGCCCCCGCACGGCACGCAGCACCCGCAGCGCCAGACTCCAGAACGCGGCTTGCATGGCGAAAAATGCCAGCACACCCAACAGGCTCAGGCGCGTCCAGAAGTCCAGCACGAAATTGTGCGGGTGCGACAAGACGCTGTCGTGCACGGCATCCGGGCGCAGGTACTCGCCGCCATATAGATACAAGAATTGGTCCAGCCCGATGCCCGTCAATGGGTGGTCGCGGATCATCGCCAGCGTGCTCTCCCACAAGCGCAGGCGCACAAATGTCGTGCCGCTGCCCAGGTCGAGCAAACTCCCGAAGCGCGCCGAAATCTGTGTTAATACGCCGACTGCCGCCGCGCCCGCCGCACCGGCCGCCATCAAGGGCAACAGCGCGCGCCGTCCATAGCAGCCCAGACAGACCACCGCCACGCCCGCCGGGACGCCGAGCAATATCGCGCCCACGCTCTGTGTCAGCGCCAGGGTTGGCAGCATGATCAGCAGGCTGAGCCCAGCGATTTGCCGCAGACGAGCCGACAGCGGGGTCAGCAGCAGCGCCAGCGCGATAGGAATCGTCCGCCCGAACAGCAAGCCGATATTGTTGGGCGAACCATATACGCTTTGCAAGCGCCTCGTGCCCGCCTCGGCAACGATGACCATGTCGCCAAAGAAGTACAGGACCAATCCGATCAGCGACACGACTACAGCAGCGGCCAGCAAAGCCAGAAAATAGCGCATCAGCGTGGCACGGTCGGGGCGCGTGCAGCGGAATAGCAAGTAGAAAAGCGCTGGCTCAAAAATCAGCGTGCGCAGTTCGGTGGTCGCGCTGGCAAGCTGTCGCGTCCAAAGCAACGAGGCGATGCCCAGCCCAACCAGGCACAACACCAGCGCATCCAGCCAGTGAATATGCTGCAACAGCCGCCAGCTGAAGAGCGGAAATCCCGCATTGCGCATCTGCAGGCGCGTGCCCAGCGCTTGCAACTCGCGCAGCAAGCCGGCCGCCGCCGTGAGCAAAATCATCACTTCGGCCATGGGGAAAGCGTAGGTGTGCAGCTCGACCGGAAACAAAAAGAAGGGCGCCCAGACGAGCGTCAATATCAGCCCGTTTTCCAGCCGCTGAAACACCAAAACGAAGAGAACAAGCCCAAACAGCAGCGAAAGCAGCAAGCTTGGCGAGAAGTAAAGCAAGCCGCCGGTCAACAGCGCCAGCAGCAAATTGAACTCGTCGCGCAAGAACAGCGCCGGCTTGGGCATGCCCCAGGTCAACAGCATGGCCAGCATCATCGCCAGCGAAGTTATGCCGGTCAGCAACAGGTGCATGGTCGCGCTCAGACCGCCGGTGATCGCCGAAATGCGCGGCAGCCAACGAGACCAGGGCGCTTTGACCAGCGAGCTGAAGAGCGCCGCCAGCGAGACCAGGCTTGTCAAAATTCCCAGCGCGATCTGTCGATTATACGGCTCGGCCAGGTTGCCAGAGCTGGCGGCGTAACCGGCGATCGCCCAGCGATCCCAGCCATGATCGGCGATGGCGGTCAAGGTGTGCTCGCCCAGCGGCAGACCGCGAGCCACCGGCGCCAGTGTCGTCTGCGGCTGTTGATTGTTGCTGCGCAGGAAAATGTAGGCATTGCCGTCGGCATCGTGCTGGGCGGCATTGGCTGGCTGGCCATCGACCTGTGGATACAGAAAGGCCACATAATCGTCTTCGTTGACCAGCATGGCGACATCTTTGCCGAAGAAGTCGAATGCCAATTGGCTGTCGCTGGTATTCAACCAGCCGATGTCTGCGCCGCGTTCGCTGAATTGCCAGAGTCCGCTGTAGCGCGCGTATGGATTGCGAGCGTGGTAAATCCCGTCCTGCGCAAGCGGCTCAGCATGGATCGCTGGCAGCGCATCTAGCAGCGGGGTCGGCGCGCCATCGGGCTGCACGAGGGCGAATCCCCACTGGGCGCTAGTCAGAGGCGCGTCTGGCTGCCAATGCTGCAAAAACATCGCACCCAGCCAGGGCCATTCGCGGCGCGCCCGTTGGATGGCTTGCCGGGTGAAATTAGCCCGTTCTTCTTGGCTGACCTGTTCCCAGATGGATTCTTCGCCTTGCCAGCCGGGCGGCAGCGCATTCCAGCCGAAATTGCTCGCCCACAAGGCTTTGCGCCCGTCGCCATTCGCCAGCATGACTTCGCGCAGGGCGATCAAACGCGAGAAATTGAGATGGCTTTCATCGACGCGCCGGTCCAGAGGCGAATGCTCAAATCCGTATGGCTTACCCGCAGCGATATCCATCAGGTCGCGCGCGCCATGATCGTACATCGCCTGCAAGTAGCGGATGTCGCTGATATTTTGCCCGGCGGTTTCTGTGGTGGGCGCCAGGGCTGCTGCGATGATTCTTGCGGTCGGGTCGCTGCGCAGGATGGCTCGGCGGGCAGTTCCCAGCAGCGCGACATATTCGGCTGGCCGCGGATCCAGTCCGCCCCAGGCATCGTCCAGGTTGGGTTCATCCCAGATCTGATAATAGTCGATGGTTTCGCCATAACGCGCCGCGAATGCGCTGACGAATTGGGCGAAGGCGTCCAGATCGGCTGGCGGGGCGGTTGCGGTCAGCGCGCGTGTGGGGTGTTGCGGGCGCGCCCAGGCCGGCGTATACATCAGCACGACCACCAATTCCAGCTCGGGGACGGACCGTAGCTGCTCGATTAGCGCATCCCAGCCCGACCAATCGTATGCACCTTGCCGCGGCTCGATCTCGTCCCAGCGCGCAAATTGCCGCAGCCAGCGCAAATCGGCAGCGCGCATATTCTCCAGTTGGAGGCGCAACTCGTCGGGCGGGTATTGCAGCAGCTCGACATTTACGCCGGCGCGCGCTATGCGGAAAGGCAAGTCATGATCTTGCGTCGGATCGACATAACCGCGCAGTTCAAAGTCGCGCAGTTCCAGCGTGCCCAGCGTGGCTGCCAGGCTGCCGCCAACCAGCGCCAAACACAGCAGAGTTGTGATGAACTGGCGCATCAGCCGCTCCACACCGGATAGCTTGACGCGCCGTCAAAGGTAAGTTGAGTGGCCGCGGCGCTTTCAATATCGATCAGCCACAGATTTCCCTGGTAGATGATGGCGATGTGGCGCGCATCGGGGCTCCAAGCGAAGGTTGGCCTATGTCTCGCGAAGTCGCTGCGCTCTATGCCTGCATCCCCGGCTGCGGGGAAGAGCCGGCGTTTGTTGCTGCCATCGCGATCGGCGATCATCAGGTCATACTGGCTGCTCAAGCTGGTTTCGGGCTCCCGCGCTACCAACCAGGCAATATAACCTTCACTATATTCGTCCCGCTTGGCGACTGGCGAAAATGCCGGTGCCGACCACATGCCCGCCATCGTCTGGACAGGCGCGGAGAAACTGCCATCCGCCGCAACAACCGCCACATCAAATACCGGGCTGGCTGTGGCTGGTTCGTTGCCGATGGGCGCGCCATGCAGCGTCGCCAGCAGCAGTCGACTGTCATCCGACCAGGACAAGGTCGAACGCCAAGACCAACTTGCTGCGCTGTCAAAAGCCGCATAGTCCCGCAAGCTTGTCAATCGGCCTTCGACCAGATCGACCACGCCAAAGCCATCTGCTCGCGCCCAGGCCAGGTTGGCGCCATTGGGCGACCAGACAAAGCCCGTCCCCCACGCGCCATACGCCCCGCCAGGCGATTCTGGCAGCACCTCGTCGATGCTGATCGCGCGTCCGCTTTCCAGGTCGAGCTGCAGCAGCCACAAATTGTTGAGCGCGCGGAGATCCCCCGCGTTGGCATCGCGCAAGCCCGTGGAATAAGCCAAGACATCGCTTGCGTGCGGGCGCCACTTGGCAACCAGCACATCGCTGGGTGTCAGGCGCACAGGGTCGGCATCATCCGCAGTCGGCAACATCCACAGCGTGTTGAGAAACTCGTTGCCGGGCCCGCTTTCTGCCGTGAAAAGCAAACGCGCGCCAGTTTGACTCTGGTCGAATACCCGCGAGTCCAGACGCAGCGAGGTTGTAAGGCGGCGCTTTTGGCTGGCATCGCCGACAATCGTCCAAGCCTCGCCATGATTGATATAACTAAGACGCCCGGCGATGGGCACGGGTGCAATAGATGTATCGATTCCATAATAGGTGATTTCGGCTCTCGGCGCTTCGACGATGGCTGGCGCACCCAGCAACTGCCGTTCGACTTCGACACCGTCTTCCAGGATGATGCGGTAGCAGGCTTCTTCCAAGCCGGGCACGCCCACTTGCCCAAGTTGTTCTTCGCCGCTGCGCAAACTTTCTTTCGGCAGGCGTTGCCTCTCGAAGCCGATAGAGCGCCGATCACACTCCTGGGATTCGGTTATGCGGCGGATGGTGATGAGCATGCCGTCTTCCAGCGGCGATACCAGCGGATGGCTGAGGCGATCTCGCTGCGCCAATTCGATGCCTTCGCGGCTCAGCAACTGGTCGACCGTCAGCTCCTCTGTGTAGATGTCTGTGCGAGCGCTGCCATCGACGAGGATGGTGACTTCAATTGCTGGCTCGTCCTGGCCCGCTCCGCAAGCAACAAATAGCGATGCGCAGGCGAGTAGCAAGAAGATCTTTACGATGTTCCACAGGCGCATAATTCGCAATCCAGCGCAACTGAGACCAGCACTCAAAAGATTCTAGCACAGGCGCGCTCATGCCACAGCGCGACACAGGCACAGCCGCAATTCCTTTACACGCACAGCGTCATGATCGCCTCAAGCCGGCAGCCGGCGCGAGCACAAAGATGCGTGGATGCAAGCCGCTCAAGGTGATGGGAAGTTCCTCGACGTTTCGCCAATCCGAGCCGCGCAAGCAACGCCGCAGCAGCTTGATTTCGTGGGTGAGAGCGATGAATTTCGCTGTGGGGCGCGCCAGCCGAGCCGCTTCTCGCAAGATGGCTGGATAAAGCTGTTCATTGTCGGCGTGTGTGCCGATGAGCTTGCCAAAGGGCAAGTCGGCGTAGAGCAAATCCGCGCACTGGCAGGGCAGGGGAGTGGCGCGCGCATCGCCCAACAGCTGCGCAATGTGTCCGCGGTTCGCAGCAGCTGCATTGCATCTCCCCGCCGCCAGCATCGTTGCGTCCCAATCAATTGCCAGCGCGCGCTGAGTCGGCTGGGACAAAGCATGCTCGATCAGGATTGTGGCGGAGCCGCTGCATAGATTGACGACTGTCGCATTGGCTGGCGCTGTCGCCAGGCGCGTCATCGCATAAGCCACGCTGGCATTCAGCGCGCCCGGCACATTGACCACTCGATATGCGCGTTTGGACAAGGGGGCGGGTGTCGTGCGCAAAAGCGCCTCCCAACCGCCGCGACTGCCTCGCAGCAGGCGCATGTATAGCTGGCCTTTGCCATCTTCTGCATAGGGCAAGCCCAGCGCATCGCCCAGCTCGACGCGCAGTCGCAGCAAAACCGGCGAATCCGCACCCGCCGCGCCGATGCCAAAGCTGCTGGCTGGTGCGCCGAAAGCATCTGCCGCAGCCCGCAGAATCTCGCACAGGCGCGTGAAATGCTGCTGCCCCAAGAATGCTCGTGGGCGGGGGATATCAAAATGATGCACGGCATACAGCGCAATCACCGAGCGCAGGCTTTCGAGTCGCGCAGGTCGCCCGCCACATTCAAAACGAAGAAAACCCGCTCGCGTGCGGCGCATCCAGGCCAGCTTGCTGCCCAGCGTCCTGCGCAATTCACGCATGGCCAGCTCTTCAATGCCCGGCGCGACTTCGGCTTCGTATTCGCGGATCGACTTTGGCACAGATTTCTCGCGCGCCTCGCATTGCACAATACAGATAGCGGATTGTAGCGCAAGCAAGTCTGGTGTTTACGCTAGAGTAGAGTGCGCAATCCGTGTACAATGCGCTCGATTTGTGAATTAGCGCTGGATACGTCCTGTGAGATTCGTCGCTCTGTTTCTGCTGTTTTTCTTGTGTCTGCCGACATTGGCGCAAACGATCCCCACGCCTACCGCCGCCGCCACGCCTACGCCCATCGAATCGCCGCGACTCCCTTTTTTGCAGAGCGATTTGACTCTGCTGGTGGGCAATGTGCAGCGCCCGAATGGCCTGGTTTATTTCGATGGCAGCTTGTTCACCGTCTGCAGCGGCGACTGGACCATCTACAAAGTCGATGCGGAAACTGGCGACAGCATCAGCTTCGTTTTCGGCGTGCACGA
>DAOUJB010000232.1:0-1688 GCA_034423155.1 Anaerolineae bacterium
GAAGACATGCAAAAATTCGGCCGCGAAGAACATGCCGAACTTCATGCCGGAATATTCGATATTGAAACCCGCCACCAGCTCGGACTCGGCTTCGATGAGATCAAATGGCGCGCGCCCGGTCTCTGCCTGTGACGAGATATAGAAGATGATGAAAGCCAGCGGCGACAGCACGACGAACCACATGCCGCTTTGGGCGTTGACGATATCCAGCATGCTCATGCTGCCCGCCAGCATCACCGGCACCAGCAGCGCGAAGACCAGCGGCACCTCGTAGCTCACCAGCAGCGACACCACGCGAAACGCGCCCAGCAGCGCGTATTTGTTGTTGCTCGCCCAGCCCGCCACCATGATCGCCAGCGTGCCGAACGATGCCACCGCCACGAAGAACAACGCGCCGATCTCCAGGTCCACTCCATAATGGAAAGGCGTGAAGGGCACGACCGCCCAGATCAACACGACAGACGCAAAAGATACCAGCGGCGCGACATTGTAGAGCAAGCGGTCGGCGGCGGTTGGGGTGATATCTTCTTTGCCCAGCAATTTCAACAGGTCGGCGAAGGTCTGCATCAGTCCGATGGGACCGACGCGATTGGGACCAATGCGATCCTGGATGCGGGCGGCGACCTTGCGCTCGATCCAGATAAGCAAGATGACTGTGAGCAGTGGCACGCCGCTGACCAGCAAGACGCCGACCAGCAGAGAAACGAACTGCGCCAGCCCAGCATCCGCGCCAGAGTCGACCATCAAGCGGCACAAGCCCGTACAGATTTCGTCCATCGTCGCCTCCAGGTCGTCCAGCCGGCGGCTATTTCCATTCCAGCGCGTTTTTCTGCCAGGCGTAGAAAAGCGCGTCCGTAAGCAAAAAGATGAACAGGAAGCCAGCCACAAAGCCGAACAAGCTCATCTCGTTGTAGGCGGCAGCCCACGGGAAAAGAAAGACCATTTCCACATCAAAGACCAGGAAGATCAGACCATAGATGTAATATTGCACGCGGAATTGCACCCAGGTATCGCCGATCGTTTCCACGCCGCATTCATAAGTAGAACTCTTCAATACATTGGGCTTGCGCGGACGGAAGAGCCAGGCGATCACGATTGGCAGCGCCGGGAAGACGGGCGCCATCACAGCAAAAACGCCGATAAAAGCCCATTCGTTCAATACATTCATTGCCGGGTCACCCTGCCATCGGTCTCATTCGCTGCGGCTGCCGCCAGCCAGAAACGCCCTTCGGCGCGCCAGTGTCGCCCAAAACGCGCCCCGATTCCAGACCGCGCTTGGCGTCTTTGCGCCATTTATCACAAACGCCGCAAGTATATCAGCGCGATTGTACGAATGCAACCGATGATTGCCAGCGCGAATTCGATTGAGTTGGCCGGATTTCGCAGAGCTGGAGATGCCAGGGTATACGCCTTAAATTGTTTATTGCCACAGAAGCGCTGAGAACACGGAAGCAAGTCCAAGTAAGCCATGCGACAACCGGACAACGCCACTTTTCGCGCAATTCGCTTGACAATGAACGGGATATATTGTACTCTGATTCTATTGTGAATATCACGGCGCATATATGATTCAGTCCGCCATGTATTCTGGTCATTGCCGCAGGGAGATCGTAGGGAGATCGTAATGAAAACGTCCAGTGGGAATTCGCCTTTTTCCTTGAGTCTCGCATCTACCCCCCCCCCCCCCC
>DAOUJB010000233.1:0-9167 GCA_034423155.1 Anaerolineae bacterium
TGCTGTTGGCGCAGGCGGCGGCGTTCGCGCTCGTTGATGTAATAAGAATAGTTGCCGTGATAAACATTGAGTTTGCCGTCTTCCAGCTCGATGGTCTGCGTGGCGACTTCGTCCAGCAAATAGCGATCGTGCGAAATGATGACGACAGCGCCGCGGTAATTGTGGATGAAGCGTTCCAGCTGGTGTTTGCCAGCCAGGTCGAGGTGGTTGTCCGGCTCGTCCAGCAGCAGCAGATCGGGCGCGGCGACCGCCAGTTGCACCAGCGCGACCAGCTTCTTTTGCCCGCCAGATAGACTTTCGTTGCGCCGAGCATAGTCGTCTTCGTCAAACCCAAGCATGGCCAGCAGCTCGCGCACATGGCTGGCGTGTCGATGCCCGTTCATGGCTTCATAGCGCGTCAGCTGGGCTTCGTGCGCTTCCAGCGTTTCGGCCAAGCGCACAGGATCGCCATAAACAGCCGAGTCGGCCAGCCGGGCTTCAATCTCCGTCAGTGTCTTTTCCGCAGCGGCCAGCTCGGGCGGTTTGACCAGCGCGGTTTGCAGCAGGGTCTGTTCGGCGGGCAGCTCGATATCTTGTGGCAAGCCGGCGATGCGCACCTGCGGCCCGCGGTTGATGTGTCCGCTGTCGGGGGCGAGTTCGCCCAGCAGCAGCTTGAAGAGCGTGGATTTGCCCGCGCCATTGGCACCGACCAGGGCGATGCGGTCGCGGTCGTTGACTTCCCACGATATGCCGCGATACAGCTCGCGTCCGGCGAAGTTGACGCCGGCATTTTGCAGTTGAACAATGCGCATGGGGTTGGCTGCCCGCGGCTGTGCTGGCGCATTCCCTTGTACCACAAGTAAAACCATGAAGGCAATACAAGAATCAACTACCGAGTACGCCTAGACAAAAGCAGGATTATTCTCAGTGAAACCAATGAAGTAATGCAAATATATGAAGGAACGTCGTAGGGGCGAGGCGCTGACTCGTCCACTTGATCAACGTCGACATTGCGGGCGAGTCGGCGCCTCGCCCCTACAGATTTCGAATGTAATCGGCGTAGCCCGATTGTCGCATTTCATTATTGGTCTTACTTCTGTGCCATTGTGACGCTGTTGCAAATTGTTGTCTCAGCACAGTCTCGCGCTTACTCAGGCTACACAGACCGGGTAGACTTGAGGGCGTCATGATCATCGTCGACGCCCTGCAAAACATCGCGCCAAACGCCTTGCAGCTGGAGCGGGATTATGCCAGCTGGGCATGGCTGCAACGCCGCGCCCAAACGGATCGGCAGGCACCTCCGGCGACCACCAGCCTGCGCGACAATTTGTTGGGGCGGGTGGCGCTGGTCTTCGGCAGCATACAGGTATGGGACGAGTCGGCGCGGGGCCGGCCCGCCTGGGCGCGCTATGCCAGCCGCGGACAAGATGATGCCCAACGAATTGCGCGCTGGCAGCTGGATCATTATCAACGCCTGGCCGACGACAACCAGCAGATTCGTCTTGTCTTAAGTTGGCAAGATCTGGATGAGGTGCTGGTGTCTTGGCGAGCCAAAGACGACATCGGCGGAAGGCTGCAGGGGATCGTGCCCTTGCTGCAAGGTGCCACGCCGGTCAGCGAGCCGAAACAAATTGAAGAGTGGCTGGAATACGGCGTGCGCATCGTGGCACCGGCTTGGGACAGCAATCGCTATGTGACAAGCGTGGACGACGCGGGCGACTTTACGCTGCTCGGCTACGAATTGCTGGAGGCGCTGGCGGGTTATCATGCCTTGCTGGATATCGCGAGGCTGCCAGAACGCCCTGCTGCGACTGCAATCGAACGCTATGATGGCGCGCTAATCGCCAGTCACAGCAGCCCGCGCCACATGGTTGACCATGCAAATTGCCTGTCCGATGCGCTGATCCGGCAATTATGCCAGCGGGACGGCGTCATGGGTATCATGCTGTATAATCGGTATCTGCGGCGCGACTGGCATCCCAGCGACCCCAAGCGGCGCGTCAGACTCAGGCACTGGGTCGATGCGGTCGATTATGTCTGCCAACTGGTGGGCAGCGCAGCGCATGTCGGTTTGGGCAGCGACATCGACGGCGGGTATGCTTATGGTAGCCTGCCCGCGGAGGTCGATAGCAGTTGCGATTTGTGGCTGCTGCGGGATGCCCTGAGCGAGCGCGGCTTTTCCGATGAAGAGGCGGAAGCTATTCTGGGCGGCAACATGCTGCGCAAACTGCGAGAATGCTGGGTGGACGGATAAACAGCCATGTGGCGATTTTCACAGGTTGGCATCGCATTGGGCGCATTGGGCGCGATGATCAGCTTCATGGGATTGTTCCCCGGCGTAACCGGCGCTGCCACAGTGGCGGGCATCGGCCTCGTGCAAGTGCTGATGGTGGTGGCCGGCTATGGATTTCTGGTGCTGGGGGCTTTGATTTATTTGAAGTGCATATTCTTCCTGGGCGTTCCCGCCACGCTCAGCCAGCAGATCGGCCTGCGCCTGGCGACCACGGGCATTTTGTTCGCGGCGATGGCGGGCTTGGCCGATATCGTCGGCTTTGGCTCGCATATTCGCGATGATGCCAGCGACATTTTCTTCGGGCAGCTGCAGATGGTGGGCATCTTGGCGAGCTTTGCGCTGTCGTCGGTCGGCGTGCTGGTGTATGTGCTGGCTGGCGCGAAATTTGCCCGGCATACCCCTGTCGAAGCGCTCAGCGACAGCATAGCCGGCGTCGACGACACCAAAGAGGTGCTCTTGGTCGACCTGGACGAGCCGGACTGACGCGGTCCCTGCAGTCCGTAGAGGATGCACGATGGCTGACGAGCGACCGCGCCTGCTTTATGTGGTGAATATCCCGCGCTTCTTTGTGTCGCATCGTCTGCGGCTGGCGCTGGCGGCGCGAGAAGCTGGCTTTTGTGTCGCCGTAGCGACATCTGGCGATGACACAGCTTCGATAGCGCGCATCAGGGCGGCGGACCTGCCTTTTCATCACCTGCCATTCAGCCAGCACGGCACCAACCCGCTGCAAGAGCTGGGGTCGCTGTTGGCGCTGCAGCGATTGTACGCGCGCTTGCAGCCCGACCTGCTGCACCATGTCAGCATCAAACCCGTGCTCTATGGCGGGATCGCGGCTCGGCTCGGCAGGCGTAGGGCGGTTGTCAACGCCATGAGCGGTTTGGGCTATGTGTTTGCGGGCGCTGGAATCAAAGCGCGGCTGATCAACCGCTTGACCGCGCCAGTTTTTAAGCTCGCGTTGGCTGGCGCGGGCAGCCGCATCGTCTTTCAGAATCCGGACGACCAGCGCTTATTCATTCAGCGTGGACTGGTCGACCAAGAGCGAACGCGCCTCATACGCGGGTCGGGCGTCGATGAAGCCATCTTCTGCCCGGCCGAAGAGCCGGCGGCCGAATTGCCGGTGGTGCTGTATGCTGGGCGCTTGTTGTGGCAGAAGGGCATCGGCGACTTTGTGGAGATGGCGCGGAGTCTGCGCGGACGGGCGATCTTCCGCGTTGTCGGTTATGCAGAGCCGACCAGCCCGCTGAGCGTGCCCCTGCGTCAGCTGGAGGCCTGGCAAGCGGAGGGGCTGATCGAGTGGCAGGGCAAGCGAATGGATATGCCAAGCGTGTACGCCGAAAGCCGCCTCGTTTGCTTGCCATCGACTTATGGCGAAGGCGTGCCCAAGGTATTGATCGAAGCGGCTGCCTGCGCGCGCGCCTGCGTGACCACCAATATGCCTGGCTGCCGAGAAATCGTGCGCGATGGCGTCAACGGCCGTCTCGTGCCGCCTGGCGATATTGATGCGCTGACCATGGCTGTGCGCGAGCTGCTGGACGACGCCGAAACCTGCCGGCGAATGGGCGCGGCGGGCCGGCGGATTGTGCTGGACGGCTTCACACTCTCGCGCGTCTGCAACGACACCATCGCGCTATATTATGAGTTGTTGAGCCACCGTTAGCCGGGTTGGATTGCGGCAGCTTTGTGCGCGGCGCGGATGGGCTCGGGCAGCCGAAAGCGCGTTGTGCAGCGCAGGGTGAGTTCGACTGCGCTTTGGATATCCGCCAGGTGTCCCACCGAAACATAGATGGGCTTGACACGGGCGCGTGTGCGCAGAACCACGCCCAGCGCCTCGCCACGATGTGTCAACTGGCTGTGCGCGCCTTTGCTTTCTGCGGGCGGCTGATAGTCGCCGATGTAATGCGATTTGCCGCAGCCAATGGTTGGTCGCCCCAGCCACAAGCCCAGATGCGCCGCGATTCCCATTCTGCGCGGGTGAATCTGCCCCATGCCATCAAAGAGGAAGGCATCGGGCTCGCACAATAGTCGCCTTATCGCCGCCAGCACAACCGGTCCTTCGCGGAAGGCCAGCAAGCCGGGGATGTAGGGAAAATGCGTGTCTGCTTCTGCGCAGGCAGTTTCGATGATATCCAGCTGTGGCAAACGCATGACGACCACCGCCGCGCGTGACAAGCCGCCGCGCACACCGACATCCACGCCCGCGACTGTGCGGACCTGCTGCAAATCCAGCGGCACATGGTCGACCAGTCTTTGCGCTAGATCGCGCTGCAGAGCCACAGCCGCCTTCGGGGTGAGATCCCAACTATGCAGGTCGTCGAAATTCATAGCGGCTAGCCAGGCAGCCGGAGTCAGACTTCAAGGTAATCGCGCAGCTGCCGAGAGCGCGTGGGGTGGCGCAGCTTGCGCAGGGCTTTGGCTTCGATTTGGCGGATCCGTTCGCGCGTGACGCCGAGCAAACTGCCGACTTCTTCCAGCGTATTGTCTTGCCCGTTAGTCAAGCCAAAGCGCAGATCCAGCACATTGCGCTCGCGTTCGCTCAATACGCCCAGCGCCGCGCGGATCTGTTCTTTCAGCAGCTGCTTGCCCGCCGAGTCCACGGGTCCGGGCGCATTTTCGTCTTCGATGAAGTCGCCCAACTGGCTGCTGTCTTCTTGCCCGACCGGCATATCCAGGCTCATTGGTTCTTGGCTGATGCGCATGATGCGGCGGACTTTTTGCGTGGCGCGGCGAAGCTTGCGATTCAAGCGCGTGTCGGGATCTTCGCCCGCTTGCTTGCTCTGTTTGATCGATCGGCGCTCGTCATCGGAAAGGAAGTCCATTTCCAAGGCGATCTGTTCGGTAGTTGGCTCTGCGCCCAGCGTCTGGATGAGGTCGCGCTGCACGCGCATCATGCGATTGATGGTCTCGACCATATGCACAGGAATGCGAATGGTGCGCGCTTGGTCGGCGATGGCGCGGCTGATCGACTGGCGGATCCACCAAGTGGCGTAGGTGCTGAACTTGTAACCTTTGGTGTGGTCGAACTTGTTGACCGCGCGCAGCAAGCCCAGATTGCCTTCTTGAATCAGATCGAGGAAGCTGATGCCTCGCCCCATGTAGCGCTTCGCCACGCTGACCACCAGGCGCAGATTAGCGCGAGTCAAAGCTTCTGTCGCCAGGGCGGCCTGCTGCTCGACCTGCTCTTGCTGCTGCTTCGCCAAGCTGACGGGATCGAGCGTGTCTTCGATCCACGCATCAAATTCCAGCAGGCTGGGAAGTTCCTGCATTTTACGAAAGTGGCGCCGCATACGCGTCTGATGTTCATAGGGAAAGAGGTATAGCGCGTGCACAACAGCAAATAGCTCGCGCGCCAGGCCCGCCCACTTTTCGTCTTTGCCCCATTGCCGCTGGTTGAGGTAGGTGCGAATGTAAGAAAAGCCATCGCGGTCCCAGTTGGCGATCGTCGCTTGGGTTTCTGCCAGCAAGCGGAAAAAATCTGGCGCTTCGGCATCCAGCGCGGCGGCTGATTCTTGCAGACGCAGCCAGTCTTCCCGCAAGCGCAGATAGGCATAGCGCTCGACATCCAAGTGGTCGGGTTCGCGCGGTTCTGGTCCTTGCTGGTCGAAGCTGGCCAGTTCGTCTTGCAGCGCTTCCAGGTGTCGTTCGGCGGCGATCTGCGTACTCAGCCACATTTCGCGTTTGCTATCCAGCAACGGCACTTGGCCGATTTCTTTCAGATACATGCGCACGGGGTCATCGGAATTTGCTGAGTTTTCGTGCGCGTCGGCCTTTTCCTGGTCAGTCAGGCTGTTGGCGGAGATCTCTGTGGTGTATAGGTTGTCGCCCGAAGAAGCGTCACTGCGGCGCTGGGCATCGTCTTCGCTGCCCGTGAGAGCGCGGATGTTGGCTGTTGTGCTCAGATCCATCTAGCTGGCTCCTGCTGTTGAAACTGCGAGTCGCTGGCATGGGATGCTCGTCCGCCGACTGCCAGGTCGATGCGCGCCTTTGCCAATACAGACAGCTTGACTTCAATGGTCAGACGGTCGTCCAGCTGCCGCTGCTGGTCTGCTTCTGTCTGCGCTTCTTCTTGCAAATACTGCATGTCGACGCGTTCGTCCCTCAATCGCTGTTGGCGCAGCTGCAGGGCGCGGCTGATCAATTCGTTCAGCAAATCGTTTCCAGGCCGCTGCGCGGGCCGGCGACTCTTAACTATATCGCTCAAATCGACCTGAAAGTTGCCCCGCAGCGATTGTGCAAGCAGGACATGTTCTTCTCGCAGCAGCGCTTCCAGTTCGTCTTGCAGGTCTGCATCGACCTGGCGTGCCAAGAAATCCAGCGGCTCGAGGTCATCCTGCTGCAGCGATTCTTGCAGGTGAAGCATCAGGGCGCGGAAACGGCTGCTGCTGAAATCGTCCGCGCCCAGCTCGCGCAGCGGTCCATTTTGCAGCAGTTGGTCATCGCCAGCCAGTTGGCGCAACTTGCGGTTGACCTGGGCGAGCAAATGCGGGTTGCGCAAGAGCAGGCCGAGGCAATGCCCCTCGGCGGCGCGCAGTGAGCCTGGCTGGACGCGTGCGGGCGCATCGGACTGGTCGATATCGGGTGGCGGCGCGGCATATTCGGCTTCGAAGTATTCCGGCGGCAGGTCGGGCGGTTGCGCGGGCTTTGGGGAGCTGGCCGGAGCGATCGGTTTTGCCCAGGCCAGCAATTCGCTTTCCCTGATGCGCAAGCGACGGGCGAGCTTCTGGAGGTTGTCTTGCCGCAGCAGGTCGTTCTCGGCTGCCAACAAAATGGGCAGTATCGATTGCGCGACAGTTTGTTTTTCCAGCAGGCTGCTGTCGGGCTGCAAGCGCGCAGTCTCCAGCTCGATGACAAAGTCGGCGACAGACTGGGCGCTTTCCAGCAGCGCGTCCCAATCAGCTGGCGATTCGCGCAAGAAGTCGTCTGGATCTTTGCCAGCCGGCACCTGTAAGATGCGCATATCGACCGACAATTTACCCGCAAAGTCGTGCTCGAGCACGCTCCGAGCCATCTCCAGGCTGCGGCGGGTGGCGTTTATGCCGGCTTCGTCCGTATCCAGCGCCAACACAACGCGCTTGGCGAGGCGAGGCGCAAGCAATCTCAGCTGGGCTTCGGTCATCGAAGTGCCCATCTGGGCGACTACATTGGGATGACCTGCCTGATGCGCTTGTATGACATCAAAATAACCTTCGACAACAACCGCTCTGCCCGTATCGCGGATTGCCCGGCGCGCAGCATCCAGCCCAAACAGCAAGCGACTCTTGTCGAAGAGAGGCGTCTGCGGCGAGTTGATGTACTTGATGTTGTCAGCGGGGTCGAGCGCGCGTCCGCCAAAACCCACCACCCGTCCGCGCGGGTCGGCAATGGGAATTATCAGGCGGTTGCGAAATCGATCATAAGTCCGCCCGCTTTCGTTGCGCGTTGCCAAGCCAGCTTCAATGATCTCTTCATCGCTGTAGCCCAAGCCCCGCAGCGCATTCAGCATAAAATCCCAACCCGGCGGGGCATAACCCAGCTGGAAGCGATCGACTGTTGCGTCGTGCAAGCCGCGTTCGGCGAAGATATAGTCGCGGACGGGCTGGGCATCGGCTTGCTGCAAGCGCCCATGATAATAGTCGGCGGCGGTCGCCAGCAGGCCACGCAGCCGCTCCAGTTTTTCGTCTTCGTCTTTTTGCTGCGGAGTCTGCGCGCGCAGCTGCACGCCGGCTTGCTGAGCCAGCTCGCGCAGCGCTTCTTTGAAATCCCAGCCGTTGACCTTTTGGGCGAAAGTGAAGATATCGCCGCCTTCTGCGCAGGCGCCAAAGCAATGCCAGGTGCCGCGTTCGGGATTGACGATGAAGGACGGCGTCTTTTCATTATGAAAAGGACAGCAGGCTTTGTAATTGCGCCCCGACTTCTTCAGGCTGGGCACATGGCGCTGCACATAACTGACGATGTCGATGCGAGCCTTGATCTCGTCGGTGACCGACATGGGATTGATCCACGCTTCAGTTGGCGTTTAGTATATTGAGCGGAGCGCGCGTCCGAAACTTACGGCGCAATTTAGAAATCTGCCAACAGGCTTAAATCCGCTCGCCCGTCTTGCATGCGGCTGATGCGTTGCAGCAAGGCGATGCGGTTGCGGCGCAGCGCAGCATCTTCGGCATGCACCAGCACATGATCGAAGAAATCCGTAACCGCCGGCGCCATCGCTTCGAATGTCGCCAAGAAGCCCGACACATCGCCCGGGCGCAGATTCACACCAGCCGATCTTTGCACAGCAGCCCACAGCGCTTGTTCATGCACATCATCCAGCAGCGCCTGATTGAATGGCTGCGGCGCTTCTTTGCGGGTGATGCGTACGCAGCGGGCGAAATTATCCAGGATGAACTCCCAATCATCGCGCGCGACCCAAAGCGCCAGCGTCTCGATGCCAGCCAGCGCGCCGGGCGGATTGTGCGCTTGTTCTGCCAGCACCGCATTAATGACATCGCGCGGATAGTTGAATTCGTCGTCCAGCCAGTTGTCAAAGCGGCGACGCATGAAGTCGAATATCTGCGTCTGCGCTGCATCGCTGACGGCGACAGGCTGTCCAAGCGCCGCCAGGGCGATCAATTTGCGCAGGTCCAGCGCAATGCCCCAATCCAGCGCGATCTGGATGATGCCCAATGCGCTGCGCCGCAAGCCGTAGGGATCGGAGGTCGACTTGGGCGCCAAGCCCACCGCAAACAAACCGACCAGGCTGTCCAGTTTGTCTGCCAGCGCCAACAGACGCCCGGCATCGCTGGCCGGCAGCCTATCCCCCGCCGCGCGCGGCAGCCAGTGCTCAAAAATCGCCTGGGCGACAGCCGCATCGATTCCCTCGCGCAAGGCATATTCCCTGCCCATCACGCCCTGCAACGATGTCATCTCCACCACCATG
>DAOUJB010000234.1:0-19219 GCA_034423155.1 Anaerolineae bacterium
TGCAATTCATCTGCCCGTGCCGCACATAGGCGTCCTGCAGGCTTAACCCGTCCAGGCAGCGCACAAATTCGCGGCGGGTAAAGCGCAGTTGCTCCACCAGGGGATGCGCCATCGTTCACCTCCGTCTGATTGCTCGTCGTCTAACAGCAGCCCGCTGCGACCGGAATCTCATCCAGGGCAATGGGGATGACATCCAGTGGCAGCAACGCCGGTTCATCACAGCAGTCGCTGGCATAATCAGTAACGCAGACGCCGGTCTCGGGCAAGTGCAGCTGCACATCTTGCGCGGCCGCCCAATCGCCACACAGCGCCGCAGTTATGGAGCGCGCCTGTTCATAGCCGGTCGCCAGCAGGAAGGTGGGCGCACGGCCATAGCTCTTCATGCCGATGATATAAAAGTCTCGCTCTGGCTGGCGCAATTCGGCCTCGCCATGTGGCGGGACGCTGCCGCAGCTGTGCAGGTTGGGGTCGATCATGGGTGCAAGAGCCCGCGCGCTTTCCACAGCCGGGTCGATATCCAGCCGCAGCTCGCGCAACATGGTGAAATCGGGGCGCGCGCCTGTGCAAGCGATAACTTCGTCAACGCGCAGCCATTTCTTGTCGCTGTAGAGTTGCAGCCTTTTGCCGACTTTGGCGACCCGCGTGATAGGGAAGGGCGCGGCAATCTCCAAGGCTCCCGCCTCGACCGCCGCCTTGATGCGCATGCCCAGTTGTCCGCGCGCTGGCAATTGGTCGTCTGTCCCGCCGCCGTACACTTTCTGCATGTTGTCGCTGCGCAGCGCCCACACAACCTGCGTAGCTGGCGCATCTCCGCGCAATCGAAGCAAGTCGAGCAGCGTGTTGATGGCGGAATGCCCGCTGCCGACCACAGCCACCCGTTTGCCCGCATAGCGTTCGCGCGCCTCGCCCAGCACATCCGGCAGGCCATAGGCGATTCTGCCATTCAGTTGCGTCTCGCCCAGCGCTGGAATGCCGTCCGCGCCCAGCGGATTCGGCTGTTGCCAGCTACCCGAGGCATCGATCACAGCGCGCGCATCCAGCCGTTCTTCTCCCCCATCGTCCAGTTGCAAGCGCAGCAAGAAGGGCGCAGTCCAACGCCCGGCATCTTTCAGCTTATCGCGCTGCACGCGGCTGACAGCGCTGACGCGAGCGCCCGTGCGAATGGCGCTGCGCATGATGGGCAGGTTGGCAAGCGGCTGCAAGTAGCGCGTTACCAACTCCGCGCCGCTGGGCAATTCGTCGGCGGGCGGCATCAACCAGCCTTCAGCTTCCAACAGACGTCGGCAAGCGGCATCGACATTGAATTCCCAAGGCGAAAACATGCGCACATGTCCCCATTGCAGCACGCTCGCGCCGACTGTCGCGCCAGCTTCCAGCACGACTGGTTTTTCGCCGCGCTCCAGCAGATGCGCCGCCGCCGCCAAGCCGATGGGTCCTGCGCCGATGATCGCGATAGGCAGCTGCTTCATAGCGTCGGTCCTTTCTATAGCAGGAAATTCAGTCGTTCTCTGCGACTATATGATGGTCGCATGGTGGCGAGTCTTACCTGGCACTACGCGAGCGGACCGTCAATAACCCAGCTTCAAAGCGACTTCATCCAGGCTATCGGTGGGTCCAATCAGCGTGAGCTCGTCTTCAAGGTGCAGGTTGGTATAGCCATGCGGCACGATCGAATGTCCACGCCGTCCGATGGCCATCACCAGCACATCATCGGGCAAGATCAACTCGCGCAGGTGCAAGCCGTCCACATTCGGATCGGTGATGGTCACCTGGATGACATCGTGCTCGGGGTCGTCTTCAAAGACCATGGTGGCCAGCTGTGGCGCGCGCACAAAGTGATCCAGCAGATGCACCATGGCGCTGGCGGGATGCAGCACATGCACGCCCAGCTCGCGGAATTCTTCCACCAGCGTATAGGCATGCAGCCGCGCGATCTGGCGGGTGATGCCGAAGTCCTCATACAGAATCTGGCACATTTTCAAGCTGTCTTCGTCATTGGGCAGCAGCGTCACCGCCACTTCCGTCTTGGGCTCGATGATCTGCGCCAGGCTCTCCGCGCTGATCTGCGGCAGCCACTGCTCTTTGCGATGCCCGTTGTCACCCGCGCTGGAGACATGCGACTTGTCGATATCCAGCAGCTTGACGCGCCAGCCATGCTCGAGCAAGCGCTCGGCCAGTTGTCGCGATTGATTCTCGATGCCCACGATGACCACATCCAGGATTTCGTCATCTTTGATGTCTTTGGGCAAGTGCGATTCCCCGACCATGCGAATGGCGCTCTTGAAGAAAATGGGACCTGTCAACTCGCTGACGACGATCACGCCGACCAGCAGCGTGGTAAATTCGACACCGAGCTGGGGAAAGGCGATAGCGACTTCTTTGGACAGACCAATGGCGACGCCAGCCTGCGTGATGTAACCCATCCAGGCGATGCGCTTGAAGCGGGCGGGATCGTCGGCGACCGTGCCGCCCAAATATGCGCCGATGAAGAGCGCTACGATGCGCGTGATGTAGAGGGCCAGTGTGATCGGCAGCAGCAGCATCACAATGCCGATATCGAGCGACGCGCCAACCAGTGTAAAGAAGACGACGAAAATCGGCACGCGCACTTGGTGCAGCAAATGCCGGAATTCCGTCCGGTAGGGCGAGCGATTCGTCAGCCAGAAGCTGGCCACCAAGCAAATCAGCAGCGGCTCAAAGAGCAGCTCGACGGGCAGGTTCTCGTGGCTCCAATCTCGCACTGTGCCGGACAGGGCGAAGACCAAGTAGCCGATGAGCAAAATGAGCGGAATCTTCAGCCGGTCTTCCCAGTGGTTGCGCAATACCAGCGACATGACCTGCGCCACCAACACGCCCAAGCCCATCGACGCCAGAATCTCAACGGATACCAGCAGGATGAAGCTGGCATCAAATGTGCGGCCCGTGAGCAAGGTCGCCGCGATTGACGAGCTCAGCGCGAAGAGCACGACGATCAGCACATCCTTGACGACAGTCACGCCCAGCACGGTTTTGGTAAAGGGTCCGCGGGCGCGCATTTCGTTGATGACGGCGATAGCGGACGATGGCGAACGCGCCGACAGGATGGGCCCGCTCAGCAGGGCGACAGCAAAGCGCCCGGCCGGCGGCAAGTCGCGCATGAAGGGGATGAAGTCGGCCAGCAGCAAGAGTGCCGCGCCGCAAACGAGATAGACCGCGCCGATCTGCATGACTGTATTCCAGCCGATGCTGCGGAAGCGTCCGCGCAGTTCGTCCAGCGCCATCTCGCTGCCCGCGACAAAGGCGATGAAAGCCAGCGCCATCTCATCAAGGAAGCGCAGGGACTCGACATCCACCTGCTGAATGTAGGAAAAGATGAAGGGGCCAGCCAAGATGCCCGCCACCAAATAGCCGGTAATCAGGGGCAGATGGAAGTGCGCAGCCAGGCGACCAATCTGAATGGCGGCGAGCGCGACAAAAAGGAAGCTGGCGAGGGAAAGCGCCAGGAATTCGATATCCAAAGCCTAGACCTCAGGTCAAATGGGAATCGGAAGCAACTGTTACCGAAAGCGCAGGTATTGTATCAAGGAAGCGCCATCTGTATAGACTGTACAGACGACGCGCTCAGCCTTGCGCGGACTTGTTGGCTAATTCCGCTTCGAGGCCCGCTGCCAGCCGTCCCATGATCTGAACAGTCTGTCGCAAGTCCGAGGCCGTCGTGCGCGGGTTGTTGGCGCAGATGCGCATGACAGGTCGACCTCGCAAACGAGTGCCACTGGCGAATGCGCTGCCATCATCCAGCAGCCGCCCCACCAGCCCATGCGTGATTTCGTCGGCCAGCGCCGCATTGTCATTGCTCGGGATGTAGCGGAATGTCACGATAGCCATCTGCGCCGGCGTGACGATCTGCCAACAACCAGCTTCGCGCAGCAGCTGCTCGGCCAGTTCGGCATTGGCAAAGCCCTGCGCGATCGCCTCGCTGATGGCGTCCAGACCGAAGACCTTGAAGCTCATCCATAATTTCAACGCGCGGAATTGGCGTGTCAGCTGGATGCCCAGATAGCCATAGTTTCTTTCTTCGCCCGGCTGCTCCATATCTTTGAGGAATTCACCCGATGCCGCGAATGTCTGCTGCAGCCATTGCCATTCGCGCACCAGCACACAGCCGCATTCGATAGGCTGGAAGAGCCACTTATGAGCGTCCATTGCCAGGGAATGAGCGCGACCCAGCCCGCGCAAAGCCCGCGCCCCGGGCTCGGCCAATATGGCTGGCGCGCCATAAGCCCCGTCCACATGCAGCCACAAGCCTTCGTCGGCGCAGAAATCGGCCAGCGCATCCAGTGGATCGACCGCGCCGGTGCTGGTCGTGCCCGCGATCGCCGCCACGCAGAAGGGTCGCAATCCCGCCGCGCGATCGGCTTTTACTGCTGCGCGCAAGTTCTCTGGCGACAAGCGAAAATCGTCATCGCTGGGCAAGATTCGCAGTTGCTCGTCGGCGAAGCCCAGCACCCGCAATCCCCGCGAAATGGCGAAGTGCAATTGGTCGGAGCAATAGACGACTGCGCCGGACATATCGCCATCCAGCCAGACCGTTCGCGCCACAGCCAGCGCCGACAGATTGGCTACCGAGCCGCCACTGACGAATGTGCCGCCGGCTTGGGCGGGCATGCCCATGATCTGCCGCAGCCAGTCGACCGTCAGCCGTTCGATTTGCGCCGCGCCCGGTCCTTGCAGCCACACCGCGTTGAAGATGTTGTGCCCGGCTGCCAGCGCATCGGCCATCACGCCTATGAAGTTGTTCGCCAGCGGGATGTATCCAAAGAAACGCGGGTGGTCGACATGGTTGGTCGCTTCGACAACTTGCTGCTGAAACTGCGCCAGCACATCGCGCCAGTCGGATGCCTCGCGGGGCAGCGGCTCGCGCAAGATAGCCTCCAAAGCGGCATGATCAAGCCGGGGCGCAACACGCCGCTGGTCGCGCGAATCGTAATAATCCAACAGCGAGTCGACCACCGCATAACCGATTTCGCGCATGTCTTCGCGGCTAAAAGATAGCGCCTGACGATCGTCCATATTGTCACTCCATATCCGCCAGCTAGAAAATGGCGTTCAAGGCGATCACAACCAGCAGCGCCAGCGCGACAGCATTCAAGCGCGCTTTGGACAAGCGATTGCCGATGCGCACGCCGATAGTCGTACCGACGAAGATTAGTGGTGTCAGCAGCAGCGCCGTGCCCAGCACATCGGCACTCATGGTCTGCGACAGCAAGACCAGCAGCAACACTTGCAGCGGCGCATTCAACAGAAAGAGCGTCTTGGTGAAAGCCCGCGCCTGATTTGCGCGAAAGCTGCGCGTGGTCATCCACAGCACCAATGGCGGACCGCCCATGGCGACCAGTCCCTGCAAGATGCCGCTCAAGGCAAATGCGGCGACCGCAATCGGCAGGGGCAAATCGCGCGCTTTTTGTCCGCGCGCCAGCAAGCGCAAAAACACGCCAAACAGCACGCCACAGCCGATCATGCGTTTGACGGCGATTGCGTCCATGTTCTCGATCTGCAGCAGCAGCCAGATGCCCAGTGGCACGGTCAGGTAACGCAACAGCGCCGCCAGCTTGACATCGCCCCAGGGGATGTGCTCGCGCAGCTGCCAGACGCCAAAAATCACCTGGATGCCGATCGCCAGCGTGGTCAGCGCCACCGCTTGCGACAAGCTGTAGCCCGCCTCGACCAGCAGCGGCACGGCGATCATGCCCAGCGCAAAGCCGATTGTGCCCTGCACGATGCTGCCGCCAAATAAAATGATGCCCGCCAAAAGAAGCGCCATTCCGAATCCCGATAGTTCAGCCAGATTTAACCACAGATGACCAGCTGGGTACAGCGAGTGCTAGTTAGCAACGCAAACCCCGCCCCCAGCCTTCCCCGAAGAGTCGGAGTGGGGGAGCCAAGGCAACCGTTTCGGGATTGTTTGGGCCTGCTTTGCTTCCCCCTGACTCGTCGGGGGGACTGAGGGGCTTAATCTTGCCTCGTGCACGACGGCGTGTAGAATTGAAGAGAAGCGATATGAGAAAGGGATATCATGGAAGTCTGGCAAGCCATCCATAGCAAACGCGCCATTCGCCAATTCCGCGATGAACCGCTGCAACCCGCGCACATTGAGCGCATCTTGCGGGCGGGGCGGCGGGCGCAAAGCTCCAAAAACAGCCAACCCTGGCATTTCATCGCTGTGCAAGACCGCGCGCGCCTACAGAAGCTCGCCGAAACAGGCGCCGGGATGGGTCATGTGGCCGGCGCGGCGCTGTGCGTCGTCATCGTCGTCCCGGTGCAGAACGAGCGCACCCTGTGGCATTTCTTCGACTCGGGGCAGAGCGCAGCCTACATGCAGCTGGCGGCCACCGAGCTGGGCGTTGGCTCTTGTCTGGGCACAATTTATGAGCCTGACGAAGCGCGCGAACTGCTGGGCATGCCGGCCGATATGCAGACGCGACTGGTCATATCTTTTGGCTATCCGGCCGATCAGACTGCCGCTGCCAAGCCCCTGCAAGCCGGCGGGCGCAACCGATTTGACGATATCGTGCACTGGGAAACCTGGTGAGCCTGGCCATCCGTCCGCGCCGACTGCGCTTGACCCCGGCCATTCGCCGCCTGGTGCGAGAAACGACTCTGCAGCCCGCCGACTTCATCTATCCGCTCTTCGTGCGTCACGGCGAGAACCTGCGCATCCCCATCGATTCCATGCCAGGGCAGGCGCAGTTGACGATCGACCTGCTGGCGGAAGAAGCGCGCGAAATCTCCCAGCTGGGCATCCCGGCGGTGATCTTGTTCGGCATCCCGGCGCAAAAAGACGCGATTGGCAGCGACAATTTCCATGACCATGGCATCATCCCCAGCGCCATCCGCGCCATCAAAGAAGCAGCGCCCGGCCTGCTGGTCATCAGCGACATGTGCTTCTGCGAATATACCGAACATGGGCATTGCGGCATCATCAACACACCCGAGCACGCGCGCTACAATCCGCGTCTGCCGGTCGGCTACCTGCTCAATGACGCCACGCTGGACTTGCTGGGACGGGCATCGGTGGTGCATGCGCGCGCCGGTGCCGATATCATTGCGCCTTCGGGCATGCTGGATGGCATGGTCGGCGCGATACGCTCGGCGCTGGATGCGGAAGGCTACGCGCATACAGCCATCATGAGTTACGCCGCGAAAGCCGCCAGCGTGTTCTATGGTCCTTTTCGCGATGCCGCCGAAAGCCCGCCCGGTTTTGGCGACCGCGCGCAATATCAAATCGACCCAGCCAATCGGCGCGAGGCACAAAAAGAAATCGCCTTGGATATCGCCCAGGGCGCAGATATGCTGCTCATCAAGCCGGCGCTGCCCAGCCTGGACATCCTCCGCGATGCCCGCGAAAGCTGCAACCTGCCGCTGGCTGCCTACCAGGTCAGTGGCGAATATGCCATGCTGCACGCGGCGGCAAAGATGGGCTGGCTGGGGCTGCCGGGCGCAGCGCTAGAAAGCCTCACCAGCATCAAACGCGCCGGTGCTGATATGATCATCAGCTACTTCGCCAAAGACGCGGCGGGCTGGCTGCAAAGCGGCTAATGCTAACGCGGCGTTTCTCAGTTTTGCGGCATCTTGCTCAAGGATTGCGCCAACACTGGCTGTTTGTCTTCGCCGCGCCCCTCGCCATCATCGTAATGACACACCCGAGTCTGGCTATCGTCGGCGATGTGCAGACCTTGCGCGTGCCGACCGCTCCCTCCGATATTTTCATGAAATACTGGGATGCCTGGTATGGCGAAGAGATGCTGGCTGGTCGCGCCGATTTCTTTCATACCGATTTGCTTTTCTTTCCCAATGAATTGTCGCTGGCATTTCACAATTTCAGCGTGCCGCATATGCTGGTTTTCGCTTCGCTGCAGGAAGCCTTGCCGCCCGTCAACGCCTATGTATTGACCTATTTGTTGATCATCGCCGCCAACCTGCTGTCGGCCTATGTATTTTTGCTGCGACTCGTCTCGCGCCCAGTTTTCGCCTGCGCTGGCGCATTCGTCTTTGGCTTGAGCACCTTTGTCATGACGCATCAGGACCACCCGGATCTTGCGCTGGTCGCGACGATTCCCCCGGCGCTGTATGGTTTGCAGCGGGCTGTGCACGAGGGAGAGTGGCGCTGGTGCATCTTTGCCGGCATTGCAGCAGGTTTCACGGCATTCATCGGCATGTATGTCTTCGTCTGCCTGATGATGACGCTGGGCATATACGCGCTCTTCTTGGCGCGGACTCGTTGGCGGGATGCGCGCTATTGGCAATTTATGGTCGCGCTGCTGCTGGTCGCCGGCGCAATCAGCCTGCCGCGCCTGCTTCCCATGATCGCCGATCGCGCTTTGCTGGACGAGGCGCTTGACAAGCAAAGCGGCGGTGAAATCCAAAATGACCTGTTGATGTTGTTGGTGAATACCGATCATCCACTGATGGAGCGGGTCAAGGCGCAGCTTTTTGAGGGAGGCAGGCTCTGGCGCTATGCCGATGGCTATTTGGGCTACTTGCCGCTCGCGGTCATCGGCTGGTGCTGCCTGCGCAGTCGGCGACGCAGACCATTGTTGCCTTGGCTGATGCTCGCCGCCCTGTTCATCGTCTTGCGCCTAGGCAGTTTTCTGACCATTGGCGGCACACAAATCGTAAGCATCCCCCTGCCGAAGTACGCGCTGGATAGCTTGCTGCCCTGGGTGTTCGAGGCCTTCTGGAATATCTCCATTTTTCAAATCGGCATCCTGTTGCCCTGGGCGGCGCTGTTTGCCTTGAGCTTGGACTGGCTGCTGGGTTCGCTGTCCGCCCGCAAGCGAGTCGCTGCTGTCGTGCTGGTTCTGCTGGCGATCTGTTTTGAAAATTACAGCCATACCACCTGGAGCTTTTCTACTGATCCCGAGCGGCTGGATTGGATCGACTGGCTGGCGGGTGAAGACAATCTTGACGACATTCATTTGATACACCTGCCCATGGGCAGAAATGAGTCCAAGCAATATGGCTACTTCCAGACCTTCAATCGCATCCCGCATGCCGAAGGTTTGGCATCGCGCACGCCCGCGCAAGCCTATGCGACTATCGACAGCAACTTGCTGCTGCGCACATGGCAAGCTGATGCCTCCATGCAGTGCAGTCCAGATAATCGAGCGGCTTATCTGAGCGCCGTGGACGAGCTGCGCGCGCTGGGCTTCACGCATGTTGTTCATCACCGCCAGCAGTTGGACGCGCTGTTGGTCTTCGATAGTTTTGTCCAGGTGCCGTCGGCATTTGATGACCGCTTCGTCACCATCTTCCTGGTCGACGACCTGCCCTATGCCTGCGATAGACCAGAGTCCCTGGCTGCCGCGAGCCAGGCGCAGAAAAGACTCTTGGCGGATTATCCAGCGCTGAGATCGGCACCCGGTATCACGACAATCACCATTCATAGCGAGTCGCTGGTCACCATGACTGCGCTGCACAGCCAAATGCGCCTGGATTGGGAACGGGCTGCCCGCCGCGCGCATGCCCAGAAGTTGCAGGCTGATCAAGTTGGCGTGCTCATACAGAGCAGCGACCGCACTTCCGCCGATCTGCCGCAAGCCTACCGCGATTGGCTGATAGGGGCCTTCCAGCTTTGCGAGACGCTCGAAGATGAAGGCGAGCTGCGATTGGAAGTTTGGCTGCGGCGCGACGTGCCCTGCGCGCTTGTCTTGGACGAGACGCCACTAGCCGTCAATTATGAAAATGGCTTGCGCTTGTCCAACCTGGCGCTGGCGGTGGATGGAGACGCGCTCGACCTGCACATCTTGTGGCGCAGCTTCCCCGAAGATTCGCATTCATTCTCGCTGCAACTGCTCGATGCCGCCGGCGAAAGGCCGCTGGGATATGACCAGATCATCCACGACGATCCGCTGGTTCATCACCGCATAGACGTTGCGGCGCTGCCAGCTGGCGACTATCAAGCGAAGTTGATTGTTTACAATTTCGAAACGGGAAAAAGCGTCAGCGGCGTGATCGCTGATACCGACGCGCCATTCCAGCGCGAAGTCGATATCGGGATGGTTACGCTGGATTAGGCTGAACCCCCCTCGGTCCCCCCGACGGGTCAGGGGAGGGGTCGCTTAAGCTGGCGATTGTCCATTGGCGGCTTGAGAGACCAGCGCGTCGAAGAGCGCCTGCTGCGTCGGATCGTGGTCGGCGGTGACTTCGGGGTGCCATTGCACAGCCAGCAGCCAGGCGTGCCCGGGCATCTCCAGCGCCTCGATGATGCCGTCGGTTGCTCGGCAGACCACCCGCAAGCCCGCGCCGACAGCTTTCACAGCCTGATGATGCCCTGAAGCTGTGCGCAGGGCTGTCGTGCCCATCACCTCGGCCAACAGGCTGTCTGGCTCGATCAGCAAATCTTGCATCGCCCAAAAGTTGCTGCTGCTGCGGTGAATATCCCCCTCGTGGATATCGGGGATATGTTCATGGAGTGTGCCGCCGGCCGCCACATTCAAGGTCTGCAGACCACGGCAAATGCACAGAAGCGGCATTTGGCTTTCGTCCAGCAAGCGGCGCACCAGCGTCAATTCGCTGTAATCGCGTTCGCGATCGGCCGGCAGCAGCGCCTGGTTGGCGCGGTCGCCACCATATTCGATCGGGTCGATATCTGTGCCGCCCGTGACGATGATTCCATCCAGATGCGGCAAGACAGACTCCCAGTCGCTGACGGCCGCCGGGACGATCAACGGGATGCCGCCCGCCCTTAGCACCGCATCGACATAAGGCACGGGCACGCTGAAGTAGCCGTCATAATACGGCGCTTTCACATAGCCTTCGCTGCGTCCGCCACTGGTGATGCCGATGACTGGTTTCCGCATATGCTGGTCTGCCTGCTGCGCTCCGCTGAGTGTCCGCTACTATAAACGATCAGCCCAGGCGGCGGCAACCCCCTCAGTCCCCCCGACAGGTCAGGGGGGCTTTAACCCCTCTCAGTCCCCCCGACAGGTCAGGGGGAGGCAGGCTTTGGCTACCCTCTCCGTCCTGACGGGGAGGGGCTGGAGGTGGGGTTGTAGTGGCGGCGGATATATGCAGGCAACTTGGCGTTAATTCGCCCGTACAGTTCAGCTACAATCAACGGGTCAGCCAACGCAGACGAACAGCCAAGAAGGGGACTCGATGATCCGGCGCTTCCGTTTTTATGTCATGTATGCCCTGCGCAATATCCAGCGTGGCGGACGCTGGACGACTCTGGCGGTCTTGTGCATCACGGCTGGCGTGGCGACAGTCGTGGCGCTGCGTTCGCTGGGCTTGGCTGTCGGCGACACGCTGACGAACAATGTGCGCATCGAAATCAAAGGCGACTTGTTAATCCGCAACGACAGCATCTTTGGCGGCTTTGGCGACAACGACCCCAATGCCTTTTCGGCAGACGAACTGGAGACGCTACTGGCTTGGGCAGCCGATGCAGGCGCGCAGACCACAGCCTATATGAGCGGGCGCAATATGCAGGTGACGCCGCTGGACGCCCGCCAGTTTGGACGCCCCAGCTTCATCGGCAGCAACTTCATCGACCCGCAGACTTATCCGCCCACGCACACCATCCGCGCGCTCGACCCGCCCGATGCGCCGCTGGCGACACTCTTCACGGGCGGCAATGATGTCGTCATCAGCGACAACCTGGCTTCATCAAGCGATATTGCCGTTGGCGACTCGGTGCGCGTCAGTGGCACAGAAGAAGTCTTCACGGTGCGCGGCATCGTGTCTGTCGCCGAAGAAAGCAGCGTAACCAACTTCCTCAATGCTTTTTTTGGCTTTGCCTACTTCGACCTGGCGAACGCCCAAAATGCTATCAATGCCGAATTCGCGCCCAACCGCATCGGCGTGCTTTTTCCAGGCGGCGTCAGCGATGAGCAACTGGCTGACTACGGCGCAGAAATCGAGGCGCTGGTGCCGGGCGTGCAAACCACCGTGATCGCCGATTTCCTGGAACGCTATGAGGTCATATCGCAGTATCTCGGCGACTTTGTGGTAGTGATGGGCTTGGGTGCGTTGTTGATCGGCGGCGTCGGCATCATGAATACCATGTTGGTGCTGGTGCGGCGACGCACCGCCGAGATCGCTGCGGTCAAGACTTTTGGCTTGCAGGGACGGCAGGTGGCGGCGCTCTTCTTTACGGAGGGTTTGCTGCTAGGTGTCTTGGGCAGCCTGCTGGGCATGCTGGTGGGCATCGGTTTGAGCGTCATCGTGAACGAGTATGGATCGGTGGCGCTGCGCCAGCCGCTGATCTGGCAAGTCTATCCCGAAGCCTTGCTGTTCGGCTTCGTGCTGGGCATGGTCGTGACGGCGATATTCGGCGTCGCGCCTGTGTTGACCGCTGTGCGAGTCCGCCCCAGCATCATCCTGCGCCCCAACGAAAATCACCTGGTTACGCTGGGCATTTTGCAATCAATTCTGCTGCTGGTCTTCGTCATCATCAGCCTGGGCTTGGTCACCGGGCATATCGTGCGCCCGTCATTTGAGCTGACCGCCGAGCGCATGACGGAACGCGCCGAAAACCCGGATAGCAACCCGGAATTCGCTCCGCCCCGCGACCGCGATTCGGCACAGGACTTCGAAGCGACGCCGCTGCCTTCGCCGTACCTTGCCGGCGTGGTGGGCGTGAGCGCCGTATTCGTCATCTTCGCTGTGATGATCGCCCTGCTTTGGCTGATCGTCTTCGTGATCGGCAAGCTGCCGACTCTGGGCATCGTGACCGTCCGGCTCGCCTTGCGCAATTTGTCGACCAACCGCCTGCGCACCGCTATCACTCTGTTGGCGCTCAGCGCGGGCATGCTGGCGCTCAGCAGCATTGCCTTCGTCGGCGAGGGCACGCGCGAGTTGCTGAACTTGCAGTTGAGCCGCAGCTTCGGCGGCAATGTGCTCGTTTTCGCATTTCCGGGCTTGCCACAGAGCCTGGTATCCAACGGCATCAACAATGCCTTGGCCGATGTGCCGGTCGTATATCGCACCACAATCGAGTTCTACGAAGCCGAGCCGGGCACGCTCAACGCAGAACCAATCGAGGACGCCAGCTCAGTCGATGTCACGGTCTGGGACTCGGACAATCCCGATATCTACAGCGGTCAGCCGGCCTTGCGCTCGGGTCGCATGTTGACGCCAGCCGACAGTGGCGCGCCGCTGCTTGTGCTGCCAGCGTCAAGCGCCGACCCGCTGGGCATTCAAATCGGCGACCGCGTGACGCTGGATATCGTTGGCGACCGCGAATTGGAAGTGGTCGGCATCATGGCGGCGGCTGACGGCTTTGGCTTTGGCGGCGATAGTGGCTTGATCCCGCCCGGTGTGCTGTCAGCAAGCGCTGCGCCCTCGTTCACGATGTACAGCTTCCAGATTCCCAGCGAGGTATTGAACGAAGCGCTGGCGGAATTGTCGGCGCTGATCTTTGCGCTGGCGGTCGATGTGCAATTCATAGACGGGCTGATCGGCCGACTCATCGACCAGTTCGCTGCCATCCCGACCATCGTGGGCATTCTTTCGCTGTTTGCAGCCGCGGTGATCATGGCGAATACGGTGGCGCTTTCGACGCTGGAACGGCGCAGGCAGATCGGCATATTAAAAGCGATCGGTCTGAAGTCGCGGCGCGTGCTGACGGTGATGTTCATCGAGTCGAGCCTGATCGGCTTGCTCAGCGCGGTTATCGGCATCGGCTTGAGCGCGGCAATCATCAGCGGGCTGGGCGCTTCGGGCGGCATCGTCATCCCGCTACCGGCCGATGCGCGCTTGGTCGCAGCGGGCCTCTTGGTCGCGGCGGTGCTGATCGGCTGGACAGCGACATTTCTCAGCGCGCGCGTCGCCCTCAAGGAGCGGGTGATGAATGTGCTGCGCTATGACTGAGCGCTCCGGCAGTCGTTGTGAATCGCTTCAAGTTATGCTATATTGTTGGGCGAGCAACATTCGGTGTTCGTTTTCAATGTAGACTCGTCGCAGGAGAATGTTTCATGGCAAAACAATCACGAGGCGCAGCAGGACAAGGCTTAGTCGAATACGCATTGATTCTGGTGCTGGTTGCCGTAGTTGTCATCGTCATTCTGTTGCTTCTGGGTCCATCCATCTCCAATATATTCACTGAATTTGTCGACTCGATAAACGGTACCGCTGTTGCCAGCCCGACGCCGACAGTCACGCCCACCGCAACGCCGGGTTAGTCGGCATGCAGCAAGCATCCCCGCTCGTCAAGGCTGCTCAATGATCCTACAAAGCCTTTCCAACGCCATTGGTGTCAGTGGCGAAGAAGACGAAGTCCGCCAACTGCTGATCGATGCCGTCCGCGACCATGCCGATGATTATCAGGTTGATGCGCTGGGCAATCTGATCGCCTTCCAGCGCGGCACAAGCCATGCTGATTATACGGTCATGATCGCCGCGCACATGGACGAAGTCGGCTTGATGGTCACAGCTGTCGACAGCAACGGTTTGCTGCGATTCACCAGTGTCGGCGGCATAGACGCGCGCATTTTGCCCGGCTCACGCGTCAAAGTGGGCGCAGACCGCAAGCATGGCGTCGTTTTGTGGAAGCCAATCCACATGGGGCGCGAAATGAAAACTGTCGAGATGGACAACCTGCGCATCGATGTTGGTGCCACAGACAGCAAAGCCGCCGAACTCGGCGAGCGCATCGCATTCGACTCCGAGTATGTACAGCTGAGCGAAAATGTCGTGCGTGGCAAAGCGCTGGATGATCGGGTCGGCTGTTCGCTGTTGGTGGATATCCTCGCTGGTGGACCCTATCCAGTAAGTGTGGCGGCTGCCTTCACTGTGCAAGAAGAGATCGGTCTGCGCGGTGCGACTGTGGCGGCGCGGCGCATCAAACCCGATGCGGCTATCGTGCTCGAGGGCACGCCCGCCTTTGATGTGCCCGACCCCATGCGCGAAGCCGATGCCGGCGACCTGCCAAAGAATCCAGCCACACGCATGGGCGCTGGCGTCGTGCTGACTCTGGCCGATGCCAGCATGATCTCCGACCCGCGTGCCATCCACTTCTTGCGAGAGACCGCCGATGCGCAGGGCATACCCCATCAGCTGAAGACAGTCGCAGGTGGCGGCACAGATGGTGGCGCAATCCACACCGCGCAGACTGGCGTGCCCACGATGAATCTGTCTGCGCCCTGCCGTTATATCCACTCGCCCAGCGCCCTGCTGGACTTGAACGATTACGATTGTGTGCTGCGGCTCGCGCAAGCTGTGTTGCGGCGCATCGACGCCTCGACATTCCGGCGCGACTAACCAGGCAACAGCAACTCTTGGCCGACGCTCAGCTGGTCGGGGCTGGTCAGGTTGTTGAGCTCGATGATCGCATTGACATCGGCGCGGTAACGCAGCGAGATGCTTTCCAGCGTTTCGCCAGAAGAAACCACATGAATCGGCGGTCCCGAGTCTGGAGCGAGCGGCTGCGGGATCGAAGTCACCGTCGGCGGCATGGTCGGCTCTGGTGAAGGCTCGGTGGTCGGTGTCTCGACTACGCAGCCGGGGATGCGCAGCAGTTGCCCCACCGAAAGCACATCGACATCGTCCAGGTCGTTCAGATCGGCCACTTCGTCCATGGTTGTATCCCAGACGAGCGACAAGCGGAATATGCTATCGCCGCCTCGCACGGTATGCACGCAGGGGCTGTCGGGATCTAGCTCAGCCGGCGCTGCCAGCGTGGGAATGATCGTGACGAGGGGCGTTGAACCGATTGGTGGCGCAGTCACGGCGATGATGGCCGCGCCTGTAGCCGGTATGACGGTCGGTTGCTCGACTTGTCCCGGCACCGTCTCGGGTGTGATATACGGTTGGCGCGTCTCGATGCCCGCTTCGTCCTCGCCGACCACGATGATATCTTGCAGGCTGGTCGGAGTCGCTTCGCTGACCACCACGGCGCTGTCGACCTGTTGGAAAGTCTCCTCGGTCTGTCGATAACAACCGGCCAGCAGCAGCACACACAGCAGCAAAGGGACGAGCAGTCTCGGCTTCATGCGGACAGAAACCTCTCGCATACAATTTCGCTCACGGCATTATAGGGCAGGCGCAACAAACGCGATAGCCAGCCAGGCGCATATTTGTCCGCTGCGCGCTTTGTGCCGGGATTCTGGTCTGTCGCTGGCGAGGCTTACTCTTGATTCGGCAGCAGCAGCCAATTCGTCTCCAGAATCGCGCCGGATTCATTGATGATGTTGGTGTCGCGCAGCGCCGCTTCGGGAATCTGTTCCAGCACTTGGGCGCTGTCGCTTTCGCTGTCATAAGCCACGATGATCACGCGCTCGTAGGCGATCTGCTCATGCGGACTGAGCGGCGAAATGATGCCCGCTTCGGTCATTTTCAGGCTGCCCATCGCCGGGTACTTCTCGGCGTGATCGTGCAGCAGCGCATCGGCTCGGAAGTCGCGGATGCCATAGCGCAGCGCAAACAGGTAGGGAAAGCGCACATCGCCCGGGTGCAGTGCCAGCTCACTCTGTGGATCGGCATTGCTGACGAGCAGCAGATAGGGGCGAGCTTCCGGCGCGAAGGCCGGGATCGCCTCGACGATGGCATCGATGGCGCGGCTGCTGGTTGCGTCCTCCGCCCGCAGAATCGCCTGCTGCTCATATACGAATGAGATGCCTGGCGCAAGCGTCAGCGCCAGACAAAGCCATATCAGCGCGCCACCGACCCGCCGATGCCGCTCGTGCAGCCAAGCCAGGCTACACAATATCAGCATGGCGCTCCCCACTGACGAAGCATAGAGCAGTCGCTCGTGCCCGCGGTAAACCCAGTGCGTCGGCGCAGTGCCAGCGATATTCAAGATCGTCAGCAGCAACCCAAAAACCGCCAGCCAGCCCGGCGTCCAGGCGGTCGCATTGGCGTTGGCTCGCGGCGCAAACCACAAACAGCTGCCGAATAGCCCCCCCACCCCCAGCGCCAGCAGCATCAACAGCCAAACCTGGCTCAGCGCGGCAGCAGCGCCCAGCCGACCAACAAGCTCCAGCGGGCTGAACAGCAACGCCAGCGCATCAGCGAATTGGCGCAGGATATGCTCGGGACTAAGCGCGAGATTGCTGTTGCCGCCCGGAAAGAGGATCAGCAGCAGATAAATGTACAGGCCAGCGAAAGCTACATGCAGCGCCACATCGCGCACGATCAGCCCGACATAAGTCCGCGAAGCGCTGAATGCGCCCAATCGGCGGTCTTCGATATAGGCGATCAGCGGCTGTAGCAGAAAGAAGAAGATCGATTGTTCATAGATCATCAGCGCCGCGCCGAAGCAGGCGACATTCAGGCTGTACCAAGCCAACTGCTGCCGCCGGCCGCGCACAAAGCGCAGATATGCCCACAGCGCCAGCAACGCTAGCAGCAGCGCCGCCTTGCGATGTGTGCCGGTGGCGAATCCCAGCGTGGATGGCGTCTGCAGCGGATCGAAAACGAAGAGCAGGCTGATGCCCAGCGCCAGCCAGCGCCGCTCACTACCCTGCAGCGCATCCACCAGCAAAAATACCGCTATGCCCACTGCGAAGTGCGCCGCCAAAGCCAGCGCATACCACAGATCATAGCGGTCGGGTGCCAGCGCATGCAGCGGGGCAGAAAAGAGCGCGCCCAGCAGATGCCGTTGCCAGTGCTCGCTCACCAGCCAGTTCATGCCGCCGATGAGGCCATCGAAATGATAATGGTAGTGGTAGGCGAGCACATCGCCATAAAAGCCCAGCGCGAAGCCCCGGGCAGCCAGCGCGGCAAAAGCGGCGCCATACACGAGGCTCAGGGCGATCCAGGGATTCCAGCCCGACTCCAGCGCCCTCGCGAAGCGGCTGGCAGCAGCCTGCATCAGCGCCGTCCGCAGCCGAAAATGCCGCTAGCCAACTTGCGGCAGCGGACGCGGCAAATCGGCCTGGATATTGTACCAGTGCGTGGGGATGGCGCTCTGGGGCAGGTCGAATCGGATCGTTTCGGACATGTGCCGGCTCCTTCGGGGTGGGTTCATTTGCAGCGTATTATGGCGAAATCGGCACGAGGCTGCAAATCGTTCAAGCAAGTATATCCAGCGAGAGGTGATCGTCCCCGTCCGCGGATGAGCTACGATTCAATGAATGGCACATTATCATTATGGATATTAATGATTATATTCTACACTTTGTCGCACTATTTACGACTCTATCTTAGATATATTATAATCATTGTCTCTGTCACTTGACGAACGAATTAATTCATGCTACACTCTGTACAATTGAGTGAATGAGGGAGCATGTATGAAGCAGCCAAACGTATTCTGCGCCAAGCACATCGTTACCGGAGAGTTGCACTACCTGGTTGCCAACTGCTGCTATAGGAGTGGGATGTATGTGGTAGAAATCCGCGACTCGAATAGCCTGTCGAAGGTTGCGAGCAGATTTATCGGTACTTTCTCTGATTGCGAACCGTTCTTGTACAAACACGCACCAGCAGCGCGCCAGTCTGCGCAGCGAGGGTTTGGTTACAGTAAGATTTCCTCAGCAGCAGCGCAGTTGGGTACGAAATTCCTGCCAGCGTTCGACAATCCGACTGACGGTCTTGGCCAAGCTGTTGACCGTCCATTCAATATGGCGTGTGGTAGCGACTTCAGGCGATGGTTTCTCAACGAGCGCGGTCTGCGAGCGGAACAAGAAATGATTGTCGTGAACTCTAGTGGACAACGGGTCAACGAGTATCTGCGACTAAACGAGATTGACGAAAAGTTCGATGAGATCGACACCGTATACGGGGTGGCTGTCTTTGACTACAAGCCCTGCCCAGAGGTCATGGTCACCGTCAAGGCTGAAGACATTGTCGAACTGGATCAACATAGATTTTACGCCCAAGACAAGCGCGAAGACAACAAGAAGCGTGTGTTCAAGTTTCCTGCAAGTCACGATGCTGCTGCCATGAGACACTTGGTCATGAATCTCCACCATGCTGTATTGAAGCTGGATCGCGTCATAGACATTAAGTTCTGCGTCGGAGAGATAACCGGTCTTGAAAACTATGACTATGTGCAAGAGCAACGGTGAAAGCGCTGATTTTTGTCTATCCGCTGAAAGGAGTTTTGGGGCGTCTTGCAATCGATAGGTGGCGGCTGCCCAAAAGCAGGGTGTTACAGACGGGCTTTACAAGGCGCGCGGAGGCAGCTACACTGTCGCCCAGATGAGCCGGGTCCCTTGCGGCAGTAGATTCCGAACCGTGTCAGGGCTTAACGGCAGCAGCACTAAGGAAAACCTCTGGGTGTCTTGTGGTTTCCTGG
>DAOUJB010000235.1:0-3382 GCA_034423155.1 Anaerolineae bacterium
CCGCGCTGCAAAGCCATTTCCGCGCCTGCGAGATTATCGCCGACAGCGATATGCTGTTCGCGCAGCGATTCGTGGACCGCGCCATCGACTGCGCAAGGATGCCGCAACCAATCAACTATGAAAACGGCATCCGCATCGTAGATCGCTTCGTGCGCCGCGATGCCGCCAACGACCGGCTGCGCATCGTGACTGGCTGGGATGTGCCGAGCGATGATCAGCTGGCGCTGTACAATGTCTCCTTGCAGGTCATCACTGCCGACTGGCGCAATGTGGCGCAGAGCGACCGCCACCTCGATGCAGAACTGCTCAAGTGGTATGACGCCGACCTGTCGACCGCGCACCTGGCAGCCGGCGATTATCGCGTCTTCGTCATCGTGTACGAGCGCCAGACCTTGCAGAAAGTCGCGGGCGTTGAACTGGCAAGCGGACAGACCGCCGACATGTTCCCTATCTACGAATTCAGCATTGAACGCTAGATGAACCTATCCCCCCGCTGGATGCCCATGCTGCCGCTGCTGTTGCTGACGCTGCTGCTGGCTGCGCCCGGCTTGAATGGCGACCTGATCTGGTTTGACGAGCTGACCTCGATCAGCCATGCCGGCGGCGTAAACGGACCCTTTTCTCCGCTGGAAGTCGCCGACTCGGTGCAAACGCACAGCCCGAAACATACACCGTTGTTCTTCGAGATTCTGGCGTTGTGGGGCGCGCTGGCGGGCTGGCATCAGGTGGTTCTGCGCACGCTGCCGCTCTTCTGTGGGTTGCTGGCTTTGGCCTGGATATATCGCCTGGGCGCAGATTTCATTGATGCGCGGGCTGGCATAACCGCCTGTTTGCTGCTGGCGCTGAACGCTTTCTGGCTGGATTATTTTCACGAAATCCGCATGTACACACTGCAATTCATGCTGTTGTCGGCGCTGGCCTGGTTTTACCTCACCATCATGCGGCGGGCTGCTGCAGCGCGACGCCTCCACTGGACGGGTTTGATCTTCTGCGCAGCGCTCAGTCTGTACGCCCAGCCATTTTCCATCTTCTTTTTGTTGGCGCTGGGCTTGTGGCATTTGCGCTGGCTTCGCCGTCCCCAGCTGTTCTGGCGGGTCGGGCTGGCTATGCTGGTCGCGGGTTTGATCTATTTGCCCTGGCTGCCGGTCACGCTGCATGGGCTGACCGCCAAGTTCGATACCGCCGCCGATGCCATGTCTTTGTCGCAAGCAATGTCAGTTTTCCTGCGCCTGCTGGGCAACGGACAGCCCTGGCTGTTGCTGGTCCCTTTTGCCTGCCTGCCGATCGCCTTGCGCGCAGGGGACAAACGGCGACTGCTGCCTTTCCTCTTCCTGGCTGGCGCGAGCTTGTTGATCCTGCTGGTCGCCAACGAATGGGTGGGCTTGATCCCGCTGCGGCGTTCGCGCTACTTTTTCCTGATCTGGGGCATGCTGGCGCTGGTGTTGGGCGGCGGCCTGGCTGGCATCAAGTGGCGCTGGGTTGCGCCGCTGTTTTTGGCTGTCTATGCCGCAGCTGGCTTTGGCTTTCGCAATGTGGACGATTACCTGGCGCATCAAGGCACTGTCTACGCGGTGCACCTGTATCCGCCGCTGGAGATGATCGTGCAGGAGCTGCGAGGTCATACGCAAGCGCAGGATTTTGTGGTCGGCTTCACCGATGCCAACTTCGTCAACCGCGCCAGCAAGCAAGGCAAAAGCACAGCCGATTATTACTTCGAGTCTCTGCTTGGCATCGATGGCACACTCATTCCCAGCGCCTGGACCGCCGACCAGTTGGCTGCGCAATTGGACACGCGGCTGGCAAACAATCTCTACCTGCTGCTGCTGCACGACCCACAAGCGCCGCCAGCCAGCCTGATGCCGACAATGGAGGGCATAAACCGCGACTACATGCCCTGCGACATCGTGCTCGACCAGCCGCGGCTATTCGTCCAGCGTCATGTCGACAAACGGCTATCGTGCCAGCGCGCCTATCAGCCCATTCATTATGACAATGGCATCCGCATCGTCGACAAATTCGGCGAATATGACAAAGCCGCACAGACCGTGCGCCTGATATCCGGCTGGGAAGTGGCCAGACCAGAGCTGCTGCTGCAATACAATGTCTCGCTGCAGATCCTGACGGCTGACCGACGCAATGTCGCCCAGACCGATCGCCACTTACATGACAAAATCCTGAAATGGTACGCCGCCGAATTGCCGACGGACCACCTGCCGCCCGCTGACTATCACGCTGTGGTCATCGTCTACGATCGCGACAGCAAATCAAAGGTAGCGGGCCTGGACTTGACCAGTGGCGAGACCGGAACGATTCTGCCCATCCTGTATTTCACCATTGAAGGGTAGCGCCGTGCCACTCAAGCGTCTCCTGCGGCCCGTCTATGCGCCGCCGCTGCGAAGAGTTCGCCTTTGGACGAGCAATCGCGCCGAGCAGCGCCGCATCCGCGCGGAAGTCATGCTTGCGCGGGGACAGGATCGTCCCGTCAAGATCATCATCGGCGCTGGAGGGACGCGTTATGCCGGCTGGATCGCCACCGACATTCCCGCATTTGACATTCGGCGCGAGGGGCATTGGCGGCGGCTCTTCCCGCCCGCTGGCATCAACCGCATGCTGGCTGAACATGTCTTCGAGCATTTGACAGCCGCGCAGCTGGGCGACTTTCTGGCCACCGCCCGCGACTACCTGGCGGCGGATGGGCGCATTCGCATCGCGGTGCCCGATGGCAACCACCCTTCCTCCGCTTACATCGAGAGCGTGCGCCCCGGTGGCAGTGGAGCCGGCGCGGACGACCACAAAATGCTTTACACGCACACTATCATCAGCCAGCTAATGGCAACGCAGGGTTATGATTTCGCCTTGCTGGAATACTTCGATGCCGAAGGCGCTTTCCACAGCCAGCCTTGGAGCGCGGACGATGGATTCGTCAGCCGCTCGGCAGCCCACGACGAGCGCAACAGCGACGGCGTCTTGCGCTATACCAGTTTGCTCGTGGATTGCTGGCTGCCCTAGGCGTTGAGGAAGCTGCCCTCCAGGCCGTGCGCCGCTTCTTTCAGCGCCTCGCTCAGGGTAGGGTGCGCATGCACATTGCGCGCGATTTCGTTGGCTGTCAGTTCGGCCGACCGCGCCAGGGTTAGCTCTGGCAGCAGCTCGGTCACATCGTGCCCAATCATGTGCGCGCCCAAAATCTCGCCATACTTGGCATCGCTGATGAGCTTGACGAAGCCGCTGGCATCGCCCAGACCACGCGCCTTGCCATTCGCCTGAAAAGGAAACTTCGCCACATTGATCTGGTAGCCGCGCTCTTTTGCCTGCTGCTCTGTATAACCGAAGCTGGCGACTTGCGGCTGGCAATAGGTCGCGCGCGGCATCATGTCGAAGTCCA
>DAOUJB010000236.1:0-3135 GCA_034423155.1 Anaerolineae bacterium
GCTTTGCTGGCGCTGTGTGCAGGTCTGCGCCGAAGATGCCCAATTCACCTTTGCCCTGACCCTGAATGAACGCGGACACGATACTTCGGTCGCCACAGCATTCGAGATCGGCATGAGCGAATCGCCTTGTGTATTCTGTGGGCAGTGCATCGGCGTCTGCCCGACCGGCGCGCTCAAACCCAAGATCGAGTGGGGCATGCAGCAGGGGCTGGACGAAGACGAATTGCGCGCTGCGACACGCCGCGGACGCAAGCGAGACAAGAATCGTGGCTGAGTTGGATGCCCTGCCCGGCGCAATTCAATGCGATTACACGCTGGTCGAAGCTGGCCGGGCGCACGTCGTGCCTGGCGGCGTGATTGACGAAAGCCTGTTGTCTATCTATGTCAATGGCGAGTCGCTGGCGACCATGATGTGCAGCCCCCTGCAGCTCGAGGCGCTGGCGGTGGGCTACCTGTACAACGAGGGCATCATCGAAAGCGCCGCCGATATCGGGCATTTGCAATTGAACCAGATACGCAGCGTAGCCGATGTCATCCTGCGCAGCGGCGATGCTCGCTTGCCCCGCCGCATGATATTGACCAGTGGCTGTGGCGGCGGCATGACCGGGCAAGAACTCTCCGCCAGCCAGCCAGCCCTGCAAAGCGACTATTGTACGAGTCCCGAGCTGGTGCTGCGCTTGATGCGCGGATTGCAGGGCGCTGCCAAGCTGTATCAAGCGGTGCGCGGCGTACATACGGCGGCTTTGGGCGCTGACAGCGGCATTCTGGTCAGCGCCGAAGATGTGGGCAGGCACAACGCTGTCGACAAAGTGGCGGGCGCGGCGCTGCTGGCGGAGATCGACACGCGCGAGCGGATTTTGTTGTGCAGCGGGCGCATCAGCAGCGAGATGCTGGGCAAAGCGCGGCGCATGGGCGTGCCCATCGTGGTCAGTCGCACGGCGCCCACCAGCATCAGCCTGGCGCTGGCGGAGGCCTGGCGCATCTGCATGGTCGGCTATGCGCGGCAGAGAAGCATGCGCGTCTATGCGCACGGCTGGCGGCTGGGACTCTGATAGTGGGGTCTACGCCAGCTCAAAAACCATCAAATGAATCGGGTGGCTGACTGGTCCATCGCTATAGGCGACGCGCACGCGCCTGCCCCGCTGCAGATTTTCCGCCTCTGCGCGCAGCAAATGCGGGAAGAGCGTGTCTGCCCCGTCCAGCAGCACATAAGCCAGCACATAAGGCGTTTGCAGCGCCGCGACATCGGCATTCGTGCCCGGCGAAAAATGCAGCGTCGACCAGGTTTCCAGGCTGCCTTCGCCGCTCAGTTCGTGCCACTCAGTTGGCTGCAGGCAAGCCGGACACAGCGGACGCGGCGGAGCATACACCTGCCCGCAGCTGGCGCAAGCTGTCGCAAAAAAGCGGCGCTTCTCCAATTCGATGAAAAAGCGCGATTGCTTGCCCAGGCTGTAGTGATAACGCTGCGCTAGCTCCAGCGTGATGCGCTCGATCTGGCGAAAGTCCGCCCAGATATCATCGGCGGCTGATTCGCGCTCTGTGATGTCGATCAAGCTGCGTATTTTGTCAGACATGCTCGTTTCTCAAGCCCGCGTTTTCCGCGCTCAATCGTGCCGCTCGAAGATATTCACCACGCTGATGCTGGCGATGCCGGCGTGCGTATCGGTCAAGCCGCGCCTTGCATCCACCACCTGTCGCCGCTCGTCGACAAGACCCCACAGCTGCTGAGCGACTTCGATGGCTTGCAAGATGCCGGTCGCCCCGACCGGAGCGCCCCGCCCCAGCAAGCCGCCGCTCGTGTTCACTGGCAGCGCGCCGTCCAGATCGAATGCGCCGTCCGCCACGGCTGTTCCGCCTGCGCCCCGCGCCACCCAGCCCAGATCTTCCACCGCCTGGATCTCCACGCCGCTATAGCTGTCATAAAGCTCGGCCACATCAATCTCGCGCAGTGGGTCGCCGATGCCGACCATGGCATAAGCCGCCTGCGCAGCCTTCTGCTTGGCGCGGAAGTTGGTGATATGCGGGTAGCGGTCACCCAGGCGCATGGTATCCGTGCCGCAACCGGTGCCCGTGAAAAAGACCGGCGGGCGCGATTCAAAAGCCGGCACATGCTCGCGCGCCCAGGCTTCGCTGGCCAGCAAGATGCAAGCCGCGCCATCGCTGAGCAGGCTGCAATCCAGCAATTTGTAGGGCTCGGCCACCGGGCGCGACCGCAGCACATCGTCAATGCTGATGTTCATGGGCTTCTGGGCGATGGGGTTGAAGGCCGCATTGCCACGATTGCGCGCCGCCACATGGGCAAATTGCTCTTCGCGGGTGCCATATTCCGCCATGTGCGCGCGCATCATCGCCGCATAGAAGCCCGTATATGTCCCGCCGATGGCTGTCTCCCAATCGACATCCGCGGACAAGGCAAAGAGCTGGTTGGCGGTGCGTGACGACACGCCGCGTCCATTCTTCTCGACGCCATACACCAAGATCGAGTCGCACAAGCCGCTTTGGATATGCGCCCAGGCTGTGCGCAGCGCCAAGGCACCAGTCGCTCCGCCGCCTTCGATGCGCACTGCGGGTTTGGGTATCATGCCGATGGTGTCGTGCAAAATCGCGCCCAGCGTCATCTGCATGTTGAAGTGGTCGCTTTCGTAGCTCGCCAAGCCATGTTCGACCGCGCCCAGCCCAGCCAGGCCCGCGTCCGCCAGCAGGTCGAGGACGGCATCGGCCAACAGATCGCGGGCATTGCAGTCGCGGTGCTCGCTGGCGATTTTTGTACAGCCGACAGCAGCGATTACGGGCGCATTGGGCATCAGCAGACCACTCGGTCGAGCGAGAACAAAGTCGATCCAGTGCCTATGGGCAAGGACGAGCCTATTCCAAAGTCGTTTGCAGAAATCTGCGCTGAGGATAGCCGATTTGATATGTGAAGTCAAAAGTCTTGCAGCTGGAAATCGGCACAGGCTTCCAGTGGAAGATTCTGCCTTTGCCTCCGCATGTGATACAATAAAGTCAACAGTCTTCATTTGGAATCTTCACACGCCAGCGTTCAACCGAAATCAGTTTGTGAAAGGCAAAATCAAGTATGAACAAGCGGGCAATCGAGCACAAGGCAATGCACTTATCCCGGCGCGAGACATTGCA
>DAOUJB010000237.1:0-14627 GCA_034423155.1 Anaerolineae bacterium
TATCCGCACGCGCGTATCGTATTCGCCGGCGAATACGACATTCCCTACGAAGGCACCTGGCAGCGGCATGAAGCGCTCGTCAATAAAAACCGATCGCAGTTGATCTTCCTGGGCCTATTGCGCGACCCGCAAGAGCTGGCGAACTTTTACGCGGCCTGCGATGTGCTGGTGCTGCCTAGCGACAGCGACTGCTTTGCGCTGGTGCAGGTCGAAGCCATGCTGTGCGGCACAGCGGTGGTCATGACAGACATCGCCGGTGGGCGCGTGCCGGTGCAATTGACAGGCATGGGGAAACTGGCGAAGGCGGGCGATGCCATTTCGATCGGCGAGGCGGTACTGGCCGTGCTTGAGGATCGCGCTGCATTTACAAAGCCGCGGGAAGAGATCGCGCAGATCTTTTCATTTGCTGAGACGCTGCACAGCTATGAGGCATTATTCCTGCAACATGCGCGTAAGTGATATTCTATTGTAGGAATTGGTCGTTACAACTGGGGCAAAAAAACAGGTACGGGCGAAAATAGCGAAGCGCCAATAGATAGTCGCTGCCCAGCGCGCCATGATGCGCATAGCGACACGGCAGGCTCTCGTGCTGGACGACAAGTTGAATAGTGGATAAGCTAGACAAGTGAATGGCGACCCGGCTCAACCAGAGATTCCCGAATCTGCAGAGGATGCCGACCACGACTCATCCTTTCAAGAGTTGACAGTTGCCCAGCTTCTCGGCTTATTGATCAGCAAACCGGCGAAGACTTGGCAGCGATTCCAGCACATACTTCGGCAGACCGCTCCAGCCTCGCAACACCGGGAGACTGCGATAGCCCGGGCGTGGTCCGCGGAAAGAGCCAACTCGACGGGCGGATGGTCGCTGATAGCCGGTTGGTCGCTGCAAGGCAAGCATCTCCAGTTGATTCTATATTTGGCGGCGGTCTTGTTCGCCTATATCGGCAGCGTCTATGGGCGTGGCACAGCGCAAATCCCCCGCACAAACTATTTTTCGATGCATGTCGCCGCTCCTTATCTGTGGGCGGGCTTCCTGCTGTGGCTGCTGGCGGAAGTTGTTGGCAATTGGCAGCAGCTGCGCAGGGACTGGACTAGTCTCGACCAAACTGAACGCTGGCGCTGGCTGGCGCGGGTTGTGCCGGCGCTGATCGGCCTGCACGCCCTGCATTTGCTGGCAACATCGCTGAATGCGCCCAGTGGCGATTCGGTTGAATTGGCGGCCCACGCTCTCCTGCGCTTTGTCATCGGCGGTCTCGTCTGGTTGGGGATCAATCTGGGCTTTCGGTGGAATCGCCAACGGGCGCATCAGCCGCCTGCTACGAGCGATTCGGCAGCAGAAACGCATCGTCGGATTAGCATGCGGCAGCCGCTGCGACCGCCCATTTGGCGCGAAATCAGCCGCTTGCGCCTTGTGATGATCGTGATCGCCTGCGCGTGCAGCCTGCATGTGTGGGAGAATTCGACCGGCAACTTCATCCCGCTGGACACGATCAAAGTCTGGTTCGGCGCTTCGCTGCTATGGTGCTTCATCTTTGCGCCGCTGCGCTGGAATATCTTTAATTGGGCGGCGGGCGCAATCGACCAGCTGCGGCGCATCGGCTGGCGCAAGTATCGAGGCGTGATCATCAGCTTTGTCTTGCTCATGATCCTCGGTTTCAGCTTCCGATACGACATGCTGGATCAATTCCCGCGTTATATGTACGGCGACCTGGTCGAGAAAATTCAGGATGCCCACAAGATTTATTATTATGACGATTATCGCATTTTTATGCAGAATATCGGTGGCCGCGAGCCGCTGCATTTCTACCTGCTGTCGATCCTGGCCAGCCAAGAAGGGATGAACTTCGACCACTTTGCCCTAAAGCATATGTCGGCGCTGTGGACGCTCTTGGCGATGCCGCTGATGTTTTGGATGACGGTGGAAGTCTTCTATGGATTAAAGCGCGATCGCAGCTGGTCGCTGATCGTGGGTTTGGCCATGCTGGGCTTGGTGGCAGGCAGCTTTTGGCATGTCGTGCTGGGCAGGCAAGGCATGCGCATCAACACCACTTCGTTTTGGGTTCCGGCCATCATGATATTTTTTGTGCGAGCGCTGCGCAGAAACCGCCGTTCCGATTATATTGTAGCTGGATTGCTGCTCGGCTACGGCTTAATCAGCTATCAAGCCATGCGCATGATACCGGTTTCTCTCGTGGCCGGCGTGTTCATCGCCCTGCTGATACGCCGATACTCGTGGCGGACGCGCGCCAGCTATTTGCTGAACCTGGCTGTGCTCGCCGGCGTCGCCTTTGCGGTCTTCTTGCCGGTGATGCGCTACTGGACGGAATATCCGCAGGATTATATGCGGCGCACCAGCACGCGCATGTTCGGCGATATACCGACTACGGAGGATGAACGCACAGAATTCTTGCTGGACAGCGGCGCACAATTCTTGAAGAACTGGCACGACCAATTGCTGATGTTTCATTACAATGGCGAGCAGACTTTCATCACCAGCGCGCCAGACAAGCCGGCTATGGACCCTGTCTCAGCCGCCTTCATGACAGTCGGCGTGGCGGCCTGGATCGTGCTGATGTTGAAGAAGCGCGACCCGTTTGTTTGGTATGTGCCAGCGTTCTTGCTGTTCGCGCTGCTGCCATCGGCGCTGGCTCTGTCTTTCCCGATCGAAGTGCCGAGTTTTTCCCGGGCGAGCGCAGCCATCACGCCGAGTTTTCTGATTGCCGCTCTGCCCCTGGCTTTGCTATGCCGCCAGATTTATCGCTGCTTGCCCAGGTTGCTGGGGTTGCTGGCCGGCATCGGCTTCGGAGCGCTGGTGATCTTGGCATCCAACGAATTCAATGCCGACTACTATTTCGGCTATTTCACGGACAACTTCAATGCTTCTTCGCATCCCTATGTCGAGGCTGGGGCGGTGCTGCGCGGATTCGTGGAAAGCGATGGCGCATTTGGCAATGCCTTTGTCGTGGCGGTTCCCCATTGGCTTGATCACCGGGCTGTTGGCATCGAGGCCGGTGTGATGTACTTCGACAACGGGGCTTTCATCCATGACATACCCGCGCTCATCCGCCGCAATGCCGATAGCCTGGCCAAGTGGCCCCTGGATGCACAGCGCGATCTGCTCTTTATATATGCCAGCAGGGACAATGATACGCCGATCATGCTCAAGAAGTGGTTTCCAGCTGGCCGCAGCTTGTTCATAGACGTGGATCAGCCTGGCCGCGGCTTCTATGTTTATCGTGTGCCAGCTTTGGGGCAACAGGGCTTGACCAACTTCATCGATCAGCACGCATCATGATGCAGACACCCGCACTTAGACAGGCTCGCGCAGTGAAGCTAGCAACTTTGCGAGGCGCGCTTTCGCAGCGGAGGCTCAGCATCAGTCTGTTGCTGGCGCTGGTCATGGTGTACGGCATCGGGCTACGCTTGGTCGGCCAGAATTGGGACGACTATTCGCACACGCATCCCGATGAGATGTTCCTGACCTTGTTGTCATTACCACATTTCGGCGGCGCCAACAATTTTACGCCGGACGAACTCAACTTCCCCCGTCAGCAGATCATCGTCGCGGCAAATGGTCTCGCAGTCCGCACCCATCACGACATTCTCAGGTCACCATATTTGCAACTGGGCGCGGTGGCGGGCACATTTTCGTCTGAGGCGGCGCGTTGGCTGGCAAATGGGGGACCGATCACAAGTTTCAGAGATATATCAGCCGCCCAAAATGCGCTGCTGTCGCGACAAGTAGATGTCTTGCTGGCGCGAGCGACAACAAGCCTTTCCGACCCCGAGCTGGTGTTTGGCGATGCCATCGAGTCGACCGACCTGCAATGGTTGTACTGTCGTCACCACAACCCGGCCAGTGATGGGATCGGTGGCTATTTCGACACCCGCTGTTCGCCATTGAATCCGCACAATGCCACGCAGTCTTTCTTTGTCTATGGGACGCTGCCGATCTTTCTGGCTCACTTTGGCAGCGAGATATTGCGCGCGGGAACAGAAGCGGGTCTGCCCTTCTTCGACTTTCTGGCACCGCATCTGGTTTGGCGCGGCATCAGCATGGTCTTTGATATCTTGTCGATCCTGGTCGTTTTTCTGTTGGGTCGGCGCGTTCACGATCAGCGGGTAGGGTTGCTGGCGGCGCTATTCTATGCTTCGTCTCCGCTGGCGATCCAGCTGGCGCACTTCGGCACAGTCAATGCCATCGCCTGTTTTTGGGTTTGCCTGGCGCTCTATTTCGCAGTTGGCGTCCAGCAGCGTGGGGTGCACGGCGCATACTGGTGGTTTGGCATCGCTTGTGGCGCGGCGGTGGCGAGCCGTATCAACCTGGCGCCCCTGGCTGGCATCATCGTGCTGGCGGCGGCTGTGCAAATGCTGCCGGCGCTCACCCCCCAGCTGGGCAGCAGACTGCGCCGGCAGCTCGTCTTGCACCATGTCACCGGCTTGTTTCTGGCGGGGCTCGGCGCCTTCCTGGCTTTCCGCATCCTGAATCCATACGCCTTTGCCGGTCCAAGCTTCCTGGATATCTTGCCCAACGACCGCTGGCTGGAAAATATGCAGCGCGTCAGCGTGACCGTATCCAGCCCGCAAGAATTCCCGCCGAACTGGCAGTGGCTGGCGAAGTCGTCGATCGTGCATCCTGCCAAGGACATGCTGTTTTGGGGCATGGGCATCACCTTCGGCGTACTAGGTTGGTTTGGCTGGGGCTGGTCGGCGCTGCGACTGCTGCGGTTGAATGCGGGCGCGACTCGTCAATTGCTGCTGCTGGTTTGGGTAGGCGGCTACACGATCTGGATGGCGCGGCTCTTCGCCATGACGATCCGCTATTACCTGCCTCTTTATGGCGCGCTGGCTGTGTTGGCCGGCTGGTGCCTGGTCGAGCTGTGGAGGCGAGCGCAATGTGCCGAGCGGGGCCCGCCGATCGCTGCCGGTCTGCTGCTGTGTTTTGGCGCGTTCTTCGCTACTGTCGGCCTGGTGCACGCGCTGGGAGTCGCTGCCGATGCCACAGCCATCACGGCGATCGGTTTGGGACTATTCTTGCTTGTAACGGGATTTGTGCCCGGTTTCCGGCACGGGCGCGTCATTGTGCTGGGAGGCTTCGCGCTGGGATTCGCTTTGATCTGGGGATTGATGAGCGCGGGCCGATACCAGCATCAGACGACGCTCGTGCAGGGTTCGCGTTATCTGTTTGAGCAGGTGCCGGGCGACTTTGCCATGCGCATAGGTGGGGCAGACAGCAGCACGCCCCTGATCAACATCGCCTTTCACAATAGCGGCGTGCCCCTGCCCGGCTTCGAAAGCGCGCCGTATATTGGCGCAAACCACTATTCAGAGAACGAACCCAAACGCCAGACTTTCGTTGCCCCTGCCAGCGGGGCGATATCGTCGGTTCATGCGCCGCATCTCTTCGACCCGCACGACGATGCCGAGCCAGAACATCTCGCCATCCGCTTGTACAAATCAGACGGCGCAACGCTCTTGACAGAAGCGACTCTGCAAGCGAACTTGCCGCGCGACAAGCATGCGCTGGGCGTTGCCTATGACATTCCGTTTGCGAGTCCGGCAGAAGTCAACGCGGGCGAAAGCTATACATTTGAAGTGGAGGTCTTGCCGGGCAGCAGCGATGTCGTTGGCTCGGGCGCGGTGGTGCTGGTGGAGGGCACTTGGGACAACCGACTCACCGGCATCCATACCTGCGATTTGCCCTGGGACATGAGCCTGGCGGACGACTTGCCAGCCGGCAGCTTCCGTCCCGGCGACTGTCGCGGCACGCAAGCCTGGTACGGGCTGGTCAACTCGGTCGACCAGATCATGTCGTACCCGGTCGATGACCAGGTCAAACGAGACGACATCCTGCGCAGCCTCGAGCTGGGCGATTTTCTGACCATCGCCAGCAACCGGTTTTATGATCACCTGCGGCGCAACTTGAAGCGCTGGCCGCTTTCGACACGCTATTATGAGAAGCTCTTCGCCGGCGAATTGGGCTACGAACTCGTGCTAACGCTAGACGAGCCCTTTGAGTGGGGTCCTTGGCGCATTTCCGACCAGCATCTGCCGACCTATGATTCGCCCGTGTGGCTGGACGAGCTGGAAGCCGACGAAGCCTACCATGTGTATGACCACCCGGCCGTCTTCATCTTTCGCAAGACCGACGACTATTCGCAGGCGCGGGTCGAAGCCATCTTCAGCCAGGTATCGCTGCTGCAATATCATGAATTGCGACCAGACGCAGGGACTACGCAAGACCTGGGCGTGTTCTACTGGAGCCTGCAAGAAGCCGAGCGCGCTCCGACCGCGCTGATGTTCCCGCCAGAAGAACTCGTGGGGCAAACGGCCGGCGGGACTTGGTCACAGCGCTTCTTCAGCGACAGTATCGCCAACACCAATCAGCTTGTGGGTGTGATCGCCTGGTACGCGACGATCTTCCTCATCGGCGTGTTGGTTTTTCCTCTGGTGCACAGCCTCCTTCCCAATCTGGCTGATGGCGGTTATGGCGTCAGCAAACTGGTGGGCATGCTGCTGATTGCCTGGTTGGCTTGGGCGGTCTCCAGCTTGAAGATTTCGTTGTGGTCGCAGGCCGGCGTGTTATTGTCGCTGCTGCTGGTTGGCTTGCTCAGCGCCCTGCTCGGTTATCGCAATCGCACGCAGTTGTGGGGCTTTCTGCGCGAGCATTGGCGGCGGCTGGCCTGGATGGAGCTGCTTTCGATAGCGGCTTTTTTGCTGATGATCGGCATTCGACTGACCAATCCGGATTTGTGGCATCCCTACAAAGGCGGCGAGAAACCCATGGACTTCGCCTTTTTGAATGGCGTGCTGCGCAGTACGACCTTCCCGCCAATTGACCCGTGGTTCGCTGGCGGATTCATCAACTACTACTATTTCGGTTATGTGCTGCTGGGCGCGCCGACGCTGCTGCTGGGGATCGTGCCCGCCTTCGCGTACAACCTGATGATTCCCACCATCTTCAGCCTGACGGGCTTGGGCGCATTTTCGGCCGCATTCAATATCACCGACCGCCTGCGCAGACCAGATGGCGAAGGCAGCGCAAAACGCAGTCGTCTTTGTGGCAGCGCCTGGGTGGCGGGCTTGATGGCGCTGCTGCTGTGTGTCGTGCTGGGCAACCTGGACACCGTGCGCGTGCTGGGGCATGGCTTCGCTCAGCTGGGCGGCTACAGCATTCCCGAGGGCTTGGAAGACTTCCTGGTCGACGAATACCTGGCGGAGAACGGGTTCGCTATCTCGTCTCAAGCGCGCCAGGAATTGGCAGAACGGGCGGCTGCGGGATCGCTGGTCGATTCGCTGCGCTACGAACTCGACAACTCTGCGCAACTTCTGGGCAGCATCGGCCGCGGCCTGGGTCGGGCGCTGGCAGGCGAGCCCTTGCCGATCGGCAGTGACCGCTGGTATTGGGGTCCGTCGCGTGTATTGGCAGAGACCCCTGGCGTGCGGGGCGGCGCGATCACCGAGATGCCCATTTTCACCTTTGTGTATGGCGATCTGCACGCGCACATGATCAATATGCCATTTATTCTGCTGACGGCGCTCTGCCTGTTCAGCGAGATCATCCAGGTCGGGCGCGATCGGCGCGGCTGGCTGGAGCGCTGGCTGGCGCTGGCGATTCTGGCGCTGACGGTCGGGCAGATGCAGGCGACCAACACCTGGGATTATCCGTCTATGCTGCTGTTTGCGCTGGCGGGCTTGGCATATGCCTGGCACTTGCGCTGGAGGTCTACATTCCGCCCCGTGCTCGACGGGCGCTTCTGGGCGCTGCTCGGCGTCTTGGCGCTGGTTGTCGTTTTGCTTTCGGTCTTTGCCGCCGGCAACCTGGGCTTTTCCTTCGATTTATCGCTCCGCCTAGCCGATGTGGCCACGGCTGCGCGATCGGCGCTGTTGCTGTGCATGGGCATGGCCATCGGCTGGGTCGCTTTGCGCAACTGGCTGACGCGGGCATCGGTGCTGGACTTGGCGGCGACGCTGGGTGGCTTCGCGCTGTTGTGCTGGGCATTTGCCCTGCCCTATACATCGTGGTATGCCGCGAGCTATGGCAGCATTGAGCTTTGGCAGGGGGGCAAGACGCCGCTCTGGGCTTACCTGGATATTCACGGCTTCTTCCTGTTTTTGCTGGTTTCGCTGCTGGTGTGGGATACGGCGCATTGGCTGCGCAGCACGCGCGTGCACAGCCTGCAAGCCAACTGGAGGCGGTTGCGCTGGGCATTGGCTGGCAGCCTGGCGATTCTACTGCTGGCTCTGGCGATGACACTGGCGCATGTACAAGTCGCGCTGATTGTGCTGCCGCTGGTGTGCTGGATCGCCTGGTTATTCTTCCGTCCCGGGCAGTCGCGGGCGCTGCGCTTTACGCTGGTATTGGCTGGTTTGGCGCTGGCCATGACCCTGGGCGTGGAGATCGTCGTCATCGGCGGCGATATCGGCCGTCAAAATACTGTGTTCAAATTCTACATTCAGGCTTGGTTGCTGCTGAGCATGGCCGGTGGCGTGGCCTTCGCGTGTCTGCTGCGGTCCTGCGAAAAATTCAGCCCCAGGTTGCGCTGGCTGTGGACTGCACCCTGCATTGGGCTATTTGTTGTCGCCGGGCTGTTCCCCATTATGGCGACGCGGGGACGTTCCTTTGACAGGATGGCACCCAACGCCCCCTTGACGCTCAATGGCCTGGATTACATGCGCGGGGCGGAGCATTTCCAATTCGCCGAAGCGGGCCGAGCGCCTACGACGATCCCTTTGCGCACCGACCTCGCGCTGATCCGCTGGCTGCAAGAGAATGTCGCTGGCTCGCCAGTCATCATGGAAGGTCGTCACTTCCCCAGCGAATACCAGTACAATGGGCGCATATCCATTGCGACGGGATTGCCCTCCGTGCTGGGCTGGAACTTCCATCAGCGGCAGCAGCGCACCCTCTTCCCCATGCACCAGATGATCAACCAACGCGAGGCGAATATCCGCCAGTTTTACGACACCGGCAGCATCGATATCGCTGTCGATATGCTGCATCTATACGCCGTGGAATACATCATCGTCAGTGATTACGAGGCGGCGCAGGCCAGGCCCGAAGGTTTGGCGAAGTTCCAGCGCATGGTAGACCGCGGTCTGCTGACCACTGCCTTCGCTGTCGCTGGCGGCGCGATATACGAAGTGCAGGCAGATGCCCTGCTCGATTATCTGGCAGAGCGATACCGATGACGCTGGCGATCGATTGGCTAGCGCGCGAAGGGCATTATGTGCTGGGCTGGTGGCTGTGGATCACGCTGGCCGGCGCGGCAGTGCTGCCTTTGTGCTGGCGGCTGCTGGGCGGATTGCCCGACCGTGGCTATACATTGGCTCGCCCCATTGGTCTGCTGCTGGTGGCATCGCTGTATTGGCTGCTGGGCAGTTACGGATTCTTGGATAACTCGGCGGGGGGGCTGGTTTTTTGCTGGCTGATGATCGCGGCGGGCGCGAGCTTGTTCTGCTGGATGCTGCCGGGCGGGTTCTCCATCCGCGAGTGGTGGCGGGAAAATCGGACGCTGGTCGTGACGAGCGAATTGATCTTCGCGGCGCTGTTCATCGTCTGGGCGCTCTTCCGCGCTTTTCAGCCAGACCTGTACACAACCGAAAAACCAATGGAGTTGGCATTCATCAGCGCCAGCCAGCGCAGCCCGAGCTTTCCGCCCGCCGATCCCTGGATGTCGGGATACGCGATCAGCTATTACTACCTGGGCTATGTGATTTCGGCGGCGCTGTCCCTGTTAAGCGGGCACAGCAGCACAATCGCCTTCACCTTGACAAATGCCATGCTGGTCGCGCTGACGGGCGCTTGCGCCTTTGGCCTGGTCTACAATCTCGTCCGCTCGCGTGGGCGGCGCGCGGCAGGGCGTGGCAGCGCATTGATCGCCGGCGGCCTGGCTGTGGTGATGCTGACGCTGATGGGCAACTTTCAGTTCTTGCTGATTGAAGCGCCGTATCAATCACGCGCAGCACCACCGGCCTATTTTCAATTTTGGGGCATCCAAGAACGCGCCGACTTGCCGGGTAGCGCAGCCCCCACAGCCGACTCCAGCCTGAACCTGGACACCAGCAGCTGGTCGTATTGGTGGTGGTTTCGGGCCAGCCGCGTGCTGAGCGACTACGACCTGGATGGCGATCTGACCCCGATCCAGCCCATAGACGAATTCCCGGCTTTCAGCTTCTTGCTGGCGGACAACCATCCCCATGTGCTGGCGCTGCCTTTTGTGATCACTGTGATTGGCTTGATGCTGAACTTGCTGCTGCTGCGCCGACTGCCGACTGGCTGGGAGACCGTTCTATATGGCGTGTCGCTGGGCGGTCTCGCTTTCTTGAATGCCTGGGATGGTCCCATCTATCTGTGCGGCATGGTCGGCGTCGAAGCGCTGCGCCGATTGATGACGGGCGAACGCGGCCGGCTCGAGCGCTACGACTGGCTGGGGCTGGCTGGATTCGCGGCGAAGCTGGCATTGGTCGCTATTCTGGCTTACCTGCCCTATTTCCTGGGATTTCGCTCGCAGGCTGGCGGTCTCTTGCCCAACCTGGTCAACCCGACCTATTTTCCGCGTTTTTTCATCATGTTCGGTCCCTTCATCGTCATCCTGACGGCCTACTTGCTGGTCGAAACCTGGCGCGGCCGGGCAACTCCCCGCTTCAACTGGCGACTAGGCTGGCAGGTGAGCGCCGCGGTCTTGGGCATCTGCGCGGGATTGCTGGCTCTGGCTGCTCTGGCGCAAGCGCGCGTCTACCCGCAGCAGCTCTTCCCTGGCATTGGCTCTGCATCGGCGCAGACTGGATGGGAATGGCTGGGCCTGCTCTGGGAGCGCCGCTTTTCGCACAGCCTGGTTTCGATCCTGCTGCTGCTGAGCTTGGCGCTGGTCGTGGCGCGTCTCTTTCCCGCCCGTTATAACGCGCGCCGCGATGAGTTCGTGGCGATTCGCTGGATAACTTATTCGCCGGCGACTGGTTTCGTCCTGCTGCTGATTGGCATGGGCTTGGCGCTCGCCTTTTTCGTTGAGTTTTTCTATGTTCGCGACAATTTCGGCGTTCGCATCAACACAATCTTCAAATTCTATTATCAGGTCTGGGCGCTGTGGAGCATCGCTTGCGCCTACGCCCTATTCAGCATGACAGCTGATCGCCAAGATTCCAGACCACATGCGCTGCTTCGCTTGGGGATTGCGGGAGTGGCTGCTGTCAGCGTGATCGCCGGCACAGCGTATACGATTGCGGGTGTGCACCACCGCGCCTGGATCGAAACGGGCCGACAGCAAGCCCAGGTTTCTGCGCGTTATTCCGCTCCGCCCGACTGGGACGACAGCATTCGCCACATCGCGGAGGGCGACAGGGTGGTGAATGGCTCGCAGCTCTTTTCCCGCGCGGGAACACAAGCGGACGACAGCGCAGACAGCATCATTTCGCTGCATGTGGGCATCCTGCTGCTGGACGGCGAAGTGGTGATCGTACAAAAGCCGCTTTCGCTGCATGGCGATCTGGGCGGATTGAGCCGAGACGACCAAGCAGTCATCGCTTGTTTGAGCGAGCTGGTTGGGCGCGGCGATGCTATCGTGGCCGAAGCGGTGCAGAACGCCTATGACATTCAATACGGACGCGTTGGGGCGCTGGCTGGCATCCCCATTGTGCTAGGCTGGGAAAATCACGAGAGGCAGTGGCGTGGCGCTACTTATAACGCGATCGCCAGCACGCGGCATGACGACTTGCGCCAACTTTACACGGCTGCCGACTTCGCTTCGGTCGAAGAAATCATAGCGCGGCAGGGCATCACGCATATACTGTATGGGCAGACTGAACGATCGCAATATGGCAGCCTGGGCGAAGATATCTTGCTAGCATACCTGCCGGTCGTCTGCGAATCTGGTCGATCGCGCGTGTACGCGACAGCGCATGCGCCATCATGAACGGGGAGCCCCGCAACTTGACAGCGACATCGGGATTGAATAACTTGAGCGCGGCATCTGCAAATGCAGAGGGCAGCACAATGCGCCGCGGCATATCTGTCGAATGGCTGGCTTACCTGTGTCTGGCGCTGTTGGCGCTGCTGCTGCGCGTCGCCGAGCTGGACAATTTGCCGCTCAACGATGCCGAAGTTGGCAACGCCCTTCACGCTTGGCACAGCCTTGAAGACGATGCGCCCGGCACAGCCAGCGCCGCCAGCAGCCCACTTACTTTTATCAGCCAGCTGCTGACATTCAGCCTGTTGGGCGCGAACGAGTTCAGCGCGCGCATCGTGCCCATGCTGGCCGGCTTTGCCCTGACGCTGACGCCGCTGCTCTTCCGCGAGCATTTGGGACGAACGCGCACTTTCGTTTGGGTCTGCCTGCTGTCTATGTTGGCTATTCCAATCGCCACTTCGCGCACAGCCGATGGCAGCAGTTTCACCCCCTTGTTTGCGCTGCTGTCTGTCTGGATGGTCCGCCGATATTGGTATTCGCAGCGACTATCAGACGCGCGCTGGGCCTTCGTATTGGTTACGCTGATGACGCTGTTATCCAGTCCATCCGGCATCCCACTGCTGATCATCATGCTGCTGGCCGGTTGGCTGGCGGTATGGCGGACTGCCATAAGCGCTCCCCAGCGACTCGACCTGCCCGGCGATGATATCTTGCAGCTGGCCATGCGCCGGCTGCGCGCCTTCCCGCTGGGGCAAACAGCATTTGTGCCGCTGGCGACAGTTGGTTTGGTGGCCACTTGCTTCATGTTGAACCCCGCTGGATTACGCACTGTCAGCCAGTTACTCGCCCATGCGCTGGGTGGCATCACGCAGAGCGCCGCAATCGACGGCACAAGGCTGGGCTTCGTAGCGCTGCTTGCCCACGAACCGCTGCTGATCGTCTTTGCTCTGGGCGGTGCCTGGCTGCTGTGGCGGCATGGCGATGTGACCTACATCGACCGCTTCGCCGCGGCCTGGGCGATGATCGGCGCGCTGGCTTTGCTGCTCTACCCTGGCGCGGGACCCGCCGATGCCATGTGGGTTGTGCTGCCGCTGACGCTGCTGGCCAGCTATGGCATCGCACAACTGATGGTCGACAGACGCGTGGTCATCTTGTGGCGCAATGACGAGGACGAAGAACGCAGCCGCGAAGAATCTGCAGACGCGGACTTGTACAGCACCGCTTACTGGTGGGTGAAGTGGCTGATCGGCGCGGTCATATTGACTCTGCTGCTGATCATGTCGGTTCATTTCATGCAGGCGGCACGGCTGATGCTGGAGCTGCCGGCCGATGCAAGCTTGGGCGAGGCGCTGGCAGCCCTGGTGGAATCCAGATTCTTGCGATTGCTGCACGCGCTGGGCATGCTGTTGCTGACATTGATTGTTTTGATAGCGGTCTGTCTGCTGCTGGCGAATTACTGGGGCACGGGCACCTGCTTGCAAGGCATTGGCTTGGGCTTTCTCGGCTTGATGCTGCTGTCCGGGCTGGGCGGCGGTTGGGGACTTGCAGCGGCCGACCCGACTATGCCCGATGGCTTATGGCGGCAGCAGGCGGTCAGCCACGATGTCAAGCTGCTGGGTAGCACCTTGCACGAGCTGTCCGCGCGGGAAACCGGCGGTTTTCCCCTACTCGAGTTGACCATCGTCGAAGATCGTGGACAGGGCATCAGCCGCGATAGCCTGATCGCCTGGCTGCTTCGGGATTATGTCAATGCGCGTTTTGTGCCCAGCCCCCTGCAAGCCTCCGGCGCGCCCATCGTGCTGATGGCGGACGCTGATGCCCAATCGGCGCAGTTGAACGGCGACTATGTCGGGCAGCGCTTCCTGCTTCGCCGTAGCTGGTCATGGACGCAGCAGAGCGTCTGGGACATGCCCGCCTGGTGGACGCAGACGCGCCGTCGCCCCGCCAGCGATTTGGACGAAGACGCGATCATCGTTTGGTTGCGTCAGGATGTGTATGATGGCGTGCGATTCCCACAAGCGGATTTCGCGGCCGAGTGAGGAAAATGGCGTGCTAAAGTGTAGACTGAGAAGTGCCAGCAAAGAGCCGACCCGAGGCAGCGCCTATGACCAATAGCCGCGCGCAACTTAATGCCGAGATTGACGCGACCATCGCGCGTGCTTTGCATGGCGATCAAAGCGCGTATTCCGCACTCTATGACCAGTTCGCGGCGGGTCTGTATCGGCTCTGTTACAGCTTGTTGATGAACGAGCAAGACGCCGAAGACATCTTGCAGGAGTCCTTCCTGTATGCGTTTAAGAACCTGCATCGCTACGATTCGCGCAAGTCGGCGCTGAAAACCTGGCTGTATACCATCGCCGTCAGCCGCTGCCGCAATACTTATCGGCGCAAACGTTTTCTGACCGTCGACATATCGCAATGGTTCGGCGCCGAGTTAAAAGCGCCGCCAGCCGAAGCTCCCGAAGCCGCAGTCATCCGCCGCGACGCCAGCGATTCAATCACACGCGCACTGGGGGAATTGTCGCCACGACTGCGCGAAGCGATCGTGTTGCGCTATGGACAAGGCATGACTTACCGAGAGATCGCCGAGGTCATGGGCTGTCCGCAGAAAACAGCCGAAAGCCGCGTGCGCCTGGGGCACCAGCGTTTGCGCCAGTCGCTGCAGCCGGTCGGTCTGGGCTTGCTCGAAGAATTGCTGCGCGTACATTGAGGCAGCCGACA
>DAOUJB010000238.1:0-1637 GCA_034423155.1 Anaerolineae bacterium
CTTTCAAAGACAGTCGCAAGCTGGGCGGCGTCTTCAACTTCTGGATTCCGCTCAGCCTGGTCAGCATCGGGCTGGTGGTCACTTTTCGCGCTGGCTTGTGGAATATCGGCGTGGAAGGCCAGATGATGATGGGCGCGCTTTTTGCCAGCTGGGGCGCGCAGTACATCTTGCTGGACGGCTATCTTGCGCCGCTGCTACATATTTTGCTGCTGTGTCTGGCGGCGCTTGGCGGCATGTTTTGGGCGTGGGTCGTGGGCGCGCTGAAGATCCGCCTGGGCGTCAACGAGATCTTCGGCGGCGTGGCTTTGAACGCGCTGGTCAATGTCATCTCGATCTATCTCATATCTGGCCCCTGGCAGCCGCGCATCGGTGGCTCGGCGCAGGGCACAGAGCCATTCCCCAAGCCGGCTCTGCTGCCAGAATTCGCGCCGACATTCCCGGTCAACATCTTCATGATCGCGCTGGTGGCGGCGGCTTTCGTCATCGTCTATGCCCTGCTCAACCGCACGCGCTGGGGGCTGAATCTGAAGGCGGTGGGCAAAAATATGCGCTCGGCACAGCTGCTGGGCGTGGCGACAGAACGGACATCCATGAGCGCCTTTCTGGTCTGCGGGGCGCTGGCGGGCGTGGCGGGCAGCTATCGCGTGCTCTTCACATTTGACAACCTGCGTCCGCTGGCTTCGGGCGGCATCGGCTTTTTGGGGCTGTTGGTGGTGCTGCTGCTGAGCATCCGGCTGCTGTGGGTGCCGCTGATCGCCTTTGCCTTCGCCGCGATTTTGACGGGCAGCACGCGCCTGCAGATCGCGCCGTCGCTGAAGCTGGATTCGTCGCTCGCGGGCGTGATGCAAGGCATGTTGGTTCTGTTTGTGATTTTGTTTCAAGGTGTGCGCGAGGTTTTCTTCCCTGACAATACGGATAATGGCAGCGAAGAAATCAATGAATCCTCTGTGAACTCTGTGAACCCTGTGTCAAAAGAGGCTTCATGAATCCCGAATTCCTCAACACCCTGGGCAGCATCGTCGGCACGGCGACTCCGCTGGTCATCGCCAGTTTGGGGGAGACGGTGACAGAGCGCGCCGGCGTGGTCAACCTGTCGCTGGATGGCAGCTTGACACTGGCGGCGGTGCTGGGATTCGCGGCGGCCTGGACTGCGCAGGAGGCGGGCGTGCTGGATGTGCCGGGGCAGCTCTTGCTGGGCATCGCCGTGGCTATGCTGGTGGGCGCGTTGATCGCCTTGCTTATCGGCTTTTCCAGCATCAAGCTGCGGCGCGACCAGGTGGCGGTCGGCTTCGTGCTGACACTGCTGGCGGCGGATTTGGCGCGCTTTTTGGGCGCAAATTTCACACGCATCCCCGGCCCGCAGATTACGCGCTATGCCATCCCAGTCTTGTCCGACCTGCCCATCATCGGACCGATCCTCTTCCGCCAGAATCTGCTGGTTTATTTCAGCTATCTGCTGATGTTCGCCATCTGGTTTTGGCTGTTTCGCACCGGCGGCGGCTTGACCTTGCGGGCCATCGGCGAACGTCCAGAAGCGGCTTATGCGCGTGGCGCGCGCGTGCAGCGACTGCGTTATTGGTACACGGCGCTGGGCGGCGCATTGGTCGGCTTGGCGGGGGCGGCTTATTCGCTGAATG
>DAOUJB010000239.1:0-3647 GCA_034423155.1 Anaerolineae bacterium
CTGCTGGTGCTGATGATCTTCTTGAATGTATGGGTCATCGCGCGCTTCACCTTCATCCAGATGCACTACCTGGCGCTGACATCGCTTCTGCTTGTCTTCGCGGGCTTGTCGGCGCTGAGCATCGGCTTCTTCGCCTCGAAGACCATGACCGACCGCTTGTCAAAGCTCAGCGATGCGACCAGTTCATTGGCTCGGCAAGATTTCAGCGTACGCCTGGATATCAGTGGCAATGACGAAATTGCCCAGCTGGCGGATACCTTCAACCAGATGGCGCAAAAGCTGGGCGAAGTCGAAGCGCAAAAAGCCGAACTGGAGCAGACGCGCCGCGACCTGACCGCCTGGGTATCGCACGATCTGCGCACGCCGCTGGCATCATTGGCTGTGATGATCGAGGCGCTGCAAGACGGCGTCGTCAGCGACGAAGCGACCGTGCAACGCTATCTGGCCGGCAGCCGCGCCGAAATCGACCACTTGACCGCGCTGATCGACGATTTGTTCGCGCTGGCGCAATTGGATGTCGGTCATCTGAACCTGAACTGGCAAAGCGCTTCCATCCGCGATCTGATCTCCGACACGCTGGGCAGCAGAAGTCAACAAGCGCGACAAAACGACATCACGCTGCGAGGCGAGGTGGAAAACGATGTCGATGTCATCCAGATGGCGCCGGACAAAATCCAGCGCGTGCTGAGCAACCTGGTGGACAACGCCATCAAGTACAGCGCCAGTGGCGAAAGCGTCACCCTGCGCGCCTGGCAGACGGAGGGCGAAATCTGCATCGACATTCACAACAGCGGCGCATTTATCCCAAAAAATGTGCTGCCTCGCTTGTTCGAGAGCTTTTATCGTGGCGAAGGCTCGCGGGCAAAGACGCAGGATGGCGCGCGCGGCACGGGCTTGGGTCTGGCGATCGCGCGCGGATTTATCGAAGCGCACGGCGGACGCATCTGGGCGACCAGCAGCCGAGACAAAGGCACGACCTTCAGCTTCACCCTGCCCCAGCCGCCCTACTCCACCAGCGCATAACATGCCGCCAGGCGCAGCTCGACCAGTTCAATGCCATGCGCCTGCATGAATTCGCGCGACGGACCGTTGTGCGACCAGCTGGCACCGATGATGACGCGCGGAATCTGGTAGCGCACGATGGCGCCGGCGCACATCAAACAAGGAAAGGCGCTGGTGTACAGCACTGTATCGGCATAGCTGTCCTGCAATCCGGCCGCCTTGATGGCTTCCATCTCGCCGTGGCTGAGCGGGTCATTGTTCTGAATCGTTAGGTTGCGTCCGCGCCCGATGACTTCACCATTGCGCACCAGCGCCGCGCCGAAGGGACTGCCGCCCTCCGCTTTGGTGGCGCGCGCTTCGTCGATAGCAATTTGCATGAATTCGTCCATGATAGATACCCCTCGGCTGTCGGTCTTGATTATACCCAACGCCGTTGTAAGTAAGACCAATTAAGTCATGCGCAACCGAGAAACGCCGCTCATATTGGAACATGTAGGGGCGATACTTGTATCGCCGACTATGTCAACATTGACCATTTGGGCGAGACAAGTCTCGCCCCTACGACTTTCGTTCAAATTGTTGCATTACTTTATTGGTCTTACTTAGATAAACCCTTGCTTTTCTCTCGGTGCGCTCTCTGTAACTCGGTGCACTCGGTGGCAAAGTATTTGTCGCGATTGACCTGGTTTAGTGCCGACTGGCTCTTGCCTCAAAAGCGCATTGCCGCTACCCTTACAGTACTGACCAGTCAGTATCGTAGGTTTGCATGGAACCGCCCAGCAGCCGCCCCTCCACGCGCGAACGCATCCTGGATGCCGCGCTCAATATCTTCAGCGCCAAAGGCTTCCACGATACCAAGCTGGACGAGATCGTCGCCGAAGGCGGCATCAGCAAAGGCAGCATCTACTTCCACTTCCCCAACAAAGAGAAGCTCTTCATCGCATTGGTCGATCAATTTGCCGACTTGATCGAGCGTCGCGCCAAAGAAGCTATCGACCAACAACCGCCCGGCATTCAGCGAGTCCAGGCCGCGCTGGAAGCTGTGCTGGAAACATTCGGCAGATACCGCAGACCCGCCAAGCTGCTGCTGGTACAAGCGGTCGGCTTGGGCAGCGTCTTCGAACGTAAGCGCCTCGAAGTAAACGACCGCTTCGCCCAGTTGATCCAAATCTACCTCGACGAAGCGATCGCCGATGGCAGCATCGCCCCGGTCAACACACATATCGTGGCGCATGCCTGGATGGGCGCGATCTACAATGTCGTCATCCAGTGGGTCTATACGGGCGAACCCAGCAAGGAAGAAATCATGGACGCGCTGCTGCCTCTGCTGCTGAAGAGCGTCGACTACCAATAGCCATGGGTAATCCGCCGAGCGAGCGCCTGCTCAGCTGCAGCCTGCCCTGCCCGGGCCTGACGCCGCAGGCCTTTCTGGCAGCGCACGATGGAGGTGCACGATTTGCCTGGGCGTCCGCCGATGGCTCGCTGGAACTGGCTGGAGCCGGCAGCGCCGCTGAACTCTTCGCCTGGGGCGAGGCGCGCTTCGACAGCATCAGCCGGGCTGCCCGCGCCCTGTTTGCAGACGCCCGGCAAACAGACAACACGTCGCCACTGGCCGGTCCGCGCTTGTTCGGCGGATTCGCCTTTCGCCACGATTTCACGCCCGACAATACCTGGTCGATCTATACGCCGGCCTGGTTTGTGCTGCCGCATTATCAACTAGCGCGCGCCCAGGACGAAACCTGGCTCACCATCAACGCGCAGATACCCCAAGACGAATCGCCAACTGCCATGCTGAAAGCGCTGGAAGCGGCGCTGCAGACCAAGATCGGTCAGTTGCGAGACGATCCCCCAAGGCGCGACCAGCAACAAAGTCGCCTGCTGGATATCGACTATCCCATGAGCCAGGCGGTCTGGACGCGCATGATCCAACGGGCGCGCGAAAGCATACAGGCGGGCGAACTGAACAAGGTGGTGCTTTCCCGCGCGGCCGAATTGCGCTTTGCTGGCGCGGTACAACTGCTGCCCATCTTGCGCCACCTGGCGAATCACTATGGCGATTGTTATCGCTTCTTGTTTGAGCCGCGTCCACGCTATGCATTTTATGGCGCTTCACCCGAGTTGCTGGCAGCCGTCAGCGGGCGACAGCTGCATAGCATGGCGCTGGCTGGCAGCATCAAACGCGGCGCAACCGGGGGCGAAGACGAGCAGCTGGGCGAGCGTCTGCTGCAAAGCGATAAAGACCGCAGCGAACAGCAGATCGTCGTCGACAAAATCTGCGATCGCCTCTCGCCGCTGGTCCAATCCCTGGATGTCGGGCAACTGCGCCTGCGCAAGCTGCGCCATATTCAGCACTTGCACACGCCCATCCGCGCCCGGCTGAAAGTGGCGTCTGGTTTGCTGCCCCTGGCGAAAACGCTGCATCCAACGCCCGCCCTGGGTGGCGACCCGCGGGAAAATGCGCTGGGGTTAATCCGCCAGCTCGAGCCCATCCCGCGCGGCTGGTATGGCGCGCCGGTCGGCTGGCTGGATGCACAGCTGGATGGGCAATTCGCGGTGGCGATTCGTTCGGCGGTGGCGCAGGAATCGCGCGTCTGGATCTATGCCGGCGCAGGCATCGTCGCCCGCAGCCAAGCCCAAGCCGAATG
>DAOUJB010000240.1:0-2422 GCA_034423155.1 Anaerolineae bacterium
CGCGGGTATCGGCATCGCCCTGCACGATGAACAAGCCGCCCTGCGCCCCATAGGCGAAGCTCTTGCCCACCGAGCCATCCAGCCGCTGCCCTTTGTGATTCAAGCCTTTCAAAATGGCGACCTTGCTGCCTGCGGCGCACTTGCCAACGCCATCTTGCGCGCCGCCTTCCACCAACACATTGACGGGATCGTCAATGAAGGCTGCCAGTCCGTTGCCGGGAATGGCGGAATTGCTGAAGCTGAGGTTGATCGCGCGGATGCGATTGGCCTGTGGGATTGCCTGGCGTTTGATCGCGCCAGCCAGGTGCGTGCCCAGCGCACGGTCCATCGCCATCACCTGCTCGTCGTCATAGGTCAGCTCATAATCGCCTTTGGCCACATAATCGCCGACGATATCCGTGATCTGTTTGCTGACGGTGTTGCGCGGACGGCTGATGCGGCGGCCGCCGGGTTGAGCAGGCGTCTTCTGCGCGCGCGGCACTGGCTTGAGCAAGCCGCCCAAATCAATGCGATCGTGATGCGAGCGCTGATATAGCAGGTCGGCGCGCCCGACGATTCCCTGCAAGTTGCTGATCCCCATTTTCGCCAGCCACTTGCGAATGTCGTCCGCTAATTCGTCGAACATCTTCACGATGCTGTGGGCAGAGCCACGCTCTTCGAATGGTCGGAAGGCTTTGAAATCGCGCTTTTCGGCTTCTTCTACGGTCTTGACATGCGTGGTGATTCCGACATGGCAGGTGCCATCTTGGCAGCCGCGGCAGATCGTGCAGCCCACCGCCACCATGGCCAGCGTCGCAAAACCGACTCGGTTGGCGCCCAGGCAGACCATCTTGATTACATCGCGCCCGCTTTTCATGCCGCCATCGACCCAAAGCTCGACATCATCCCGCAAGCCGCTTTCGATCAAGTGACGATGCGCCAGCCACACGCCGATCTCGGCCGGCAAGCCAACATGACGCAGGGCATGCGCGCGCGCCGCCCCCGTGCCACCGGTGTAACCCGTGATCGTGATAATGTCTGCGCCCGCTTTCGCCACACCCACCGCGATGATGCCAATGCCCGGCACGACCGGCAGCTTGACCGATACTTTCGCGTGCGGATTGGCTGTTTTGAGCTCGTCGATCAACTGCGCCAGGTCTTCGATAGAATACAAATCGTGGTTGTTGCTGGGCGAAATCAAGCCGACGCCCGGCGTGGTGCTGCGGACCGCCGCGATCTGCTCAGTCACTTTGTAGCCGGGCAGATGACCGCCTTCGCCCGGTTTCGCGCCCTGGCCGATCTTGATTTCAATGTAGTCGGCCGCATTCAAGAAGGCGATATTCACACCGAAGCGCCCCGATGCTACCTGCTGCCCGCGGTTGCGTGGGTGCCTGCCCAGCAGGTCATGCACTTCGCCGCCTTCGCCATTCATGCAAATGATATTCAGCAAGTGCGCCGCTTCGGCATAAGACCGGTAGGCCAGCTCGCCCTGAGAGCCGAATGACATCGCGCTGATCAGCACCGGCATGTCATAGCCCTTCACGCTGATGTCGACTTCTTCTGGCGCGATTTCCCGCTCGCTTTCTTTCAGCCCCAGCACATGGCGCAGCGACACCGGCATGTTGTTTTCCAGCTTAAGGAGCGTTTCTGTGTATTCGTCGAATTCCAGTTCGCCATGCGCGACAGCTTCGGCTTTCTTCCACATCTTGGGATAAAAGCGCTCGGGATTTTTGAGCCGTGCCCGCACTTCGCCGCGGAATTCCTGGGCGCGCGCCTGGGCGTCATCATGCAGCATGCCCCAGGTCAATCCGCGACCGGTCGAACCGAAGTAATTGGGCGTGCCCAACAGATTGGAGATATTGCGCGACAGGCCGATCGAGCTGAAGCTGTGGCCATAGCCGCGCAGCTCGTGACAGCCGACAGTCGATGTGATCTTTTGCAAGCCGGCTTGAACCGCGCTGAGTGTGTTGTTCAAGGCAGTTTCCACTTGGTCGGCGACCAGCGGTTTGCGGCTGCCGCGCGGCGCTGTGCCCAGGCTGACGGCGTACAAGGCATAGGGCAAAATGGCATTCGCACCCAGACTGAGGCAGATGGCAAGATCGTGCAAGTCTCGCAACGCGCCCGAACGCACAACCAGCCCAGTGCGCCGCCGCAGATTGGGGTTGTGGTCGGCAAGGCGCAGCGCTTTGTCCACCGCAGCCACCGCCAGCAACGGGTCAATATACAATTCTTCGCCCGCGGCGATCGCGCTGTCGTCCAGGATGATGCACTGCGCGCCGGATAGCACGGCGTCAATGGCGCGCGCTTGCAAAGCCTCGACCGCCCGGTCTACGCTGGTATCAGCCGGGCAGCCCATCGACAGGCATTCCAGCTTGCCGGCGAAAATCTCCGCCAGGTCTTCGATCAGCAGCGTTCCATGTCGCGAGGCGATATCGCGCAGCAA
>DAOUJB010000241.1:0-5734 GCA_034423155.1 Anaerolineae bacterium
CCGCGCCGCAGCGTCTGCGCCACAGTCCCGCTTGCATTGTCGCCGCTGCTATCAATGCCGATAGCTTGGTGCAGCTTGCCATCAAAAGCATCGCCAGCAGCCGGATCGATCGCTTCGACAGCCAGCGAAAATGTCTCGTCTTCGATCTTGGCGGCCTCGACTTCAACTGCCAACTCTTCAAATGTCAGCGCCGATTCGGCATCCAGCTCGATCACGATTTTGTCAGCGTCAATGTGGCTGACCAGCGCCGATTCCAGTTTGCGCTGCAGCATCTGCACACCCGCGACCCAGTCATGATCGCGAATGTCATCCGGCGGAGTCGGCGACGCCGTGAGGAATTCGTCGACCGCATAAATCAGCGCTTCCAGCTTTTGCGCAGCAGCCAACTGAGCGCGCTTCTTGAAGGCTTCGCTGATCTTTTTTTGTCTTTCGATTTCTTTTTTGAGTTCATCGACCGACTTGTTGGTGCTGTGCCAGCCAGCCAGATTCTCTTCCGCCAGTTGCGTTGCGGCTTGCAGCGCCTCTTGTGCAGCGTGCCGTTCTTGGATAGCCTCTTGCAGCGCTTTTTTTGCCGCGCCCAGTTCGTCCAGCGTGTTGATGTCGGCGCTTTCTGTGTCGTTCGCCGGCTCGTCGTCTTTGAGCTTGTCTTGCTGTTCAGTTCGCTGGGATTCGTCGCTCATATAACCGTCCTCGTGTGCACGCTACCCGCTGCTCGGGCCTGCTACCATTGTCGCGAATGCATATATGACCTGTATCAGAACAGCAGGCATTATAGTTAGATTCAGCAGAATTATCGCGCGCGGGTTGGAAGTCTTACGAAGTTTATATGTTGCCGGGCTCGCTCCCGTCTTGATACAGCGTGGCCAGCACATTGGTCATCAGGTTGGAGACATAGCGCACCGTACTGATTGCGCGCCCATAATTGATATGCGTGGGTCCCAACACGCCGATCGCGCCGCTCATTTTTTCTGGATCGCCGTAGCGGCTGAGCACCATGCTCAAGCGATTGAGGTCTTGGTAGCGCCCATCGCCGGCGATGACAACACGCACATCGACCGCTTCGCCCTGGTCGTCTCTGGGCAGCCGTTCCAGCAAGTCGTTCAGCAGCGCATTGAGCACCGTGTGTTCTTCGAGAATGCGTATGGCTTGCTGCGCGCCTTCTTCATCGGCGAAGCTCTCGATGATGCGGCTTAGCCCGTCGCGGTAAATGAAACGTGCCTGGTTGTTGTCGGCTGTTTCGATCAACTCCGCCGTCAACTCCGCCACTTCGCGGTCGAGCATGGGCAGATTGATGCTGCGCAGACGCACCTGGCGCGCGCCCAAACCGGCGCACAGCTCATTGACGCGCTGGGCGGCTTGTGCCAGCTGCTGCTGGGGCACGGCATCGGCCAGGGTCAACATGCGCTGGTGCACACTGCCGCTATGCAGCACCAACACCATCAAAGCCAGCCGACCTTGTATCGAAATCAACTCGACATGTTTGAATGTATTGGTCTGAGCGATGGGCGGGGTCACGATCGAGGCTGTCTGCACCGAACGCGAAAGCAAGGCTGCTGTCCGGCGCATCCATTGTTCCATGCCCACCTGCAAAGTACCGACCCGCTCGGAGATGTGGCTTTGTTCGCCACGGGTCAAGCTGTGCGTTTGCAACAGCCGGCGCACAAAATAGCGAAAGCCAGCTGCAGTCGGCAGCCTGCCCGCCGATGTGTGCGGCGCCGCGATATAGCCCAACTCTTCGAGCTGCGCCATCTCGTTGCGCACCGTCGCCGAGCTGAAATTCAGCTGATAATTCTCCACCAAATACGCCGAACTGACCGGCTCGGGATTTTCCGAATAGGCTTGCACAATGCAAGTCAAGATGACTTCCTGGCGGCTGCTCAAGCCGGGCAATTGATGGTCGTCGGCCATGACCCCTCTGCGAATACGAAGGACTTGCAGTGATGCTAGCACGCCTGCTGCTGTTAAGGCAATTCTAATGTAAGATGATCCGCCAGCTGCTCGTCTTATGAGCAGATCGTCAAGACAAAGAGGAGACAACATGAGCAGCCAGACATTTGATGTCAACGAAGCCGAATTCCAGAACGAAGTCTTGGATAGCGCGACACCTGTATTGGTCGACTTTTGGGCGGAGTGGTGCGGTCCTTGCAAGATGATCGCGCCCATTGTCGATGAGATTGCCAGCGAATACGCCGGCAAGCTGCGTGTCGCCAAAGTCGATGCCGATGCCAACCAGGCTATCATCATGAATTATAGCATCATGGGCATCCCAACGCTGATCTTGTTCAAAGGCGGCCAACCGGTCGAACGCATCACCGGCTTCAAACCCAAAAGCAAGATCGTCAGCACCATCGCCGCGCACATCTAAAGGCGAGAGGGCTGCCCGCAATTTCCCCTTTTCCACTAGCGGAGAGGGGAGTTTGTGTATGTAGCTATTCCCCGACCTGTCGACAGATCCGCGTGTGCTTGCCTCCCCCTGACCTGTCGGGGGGACTGAGGGGGGTCAAGCGGGCGAGTCTCCGCCTCGCCCCTACGCGCAGTTGTTGCGGCAATCCTGCCTTCAACGCGCCAGGGAGTCTAGACCGAGCGACTTTTCCTGCTATCATCAACGATGTTCATCTTTTTGTTCCTGGCCGCTCAGTTGTCGGAAGCGACATGAATACAAGAGATCACATCAAAGTACCCGGCGCAAAGTACAATCCAGTCGTGGTCAACCGCCTCGACCAAGAAGCGCCCGAGCAATCTTCCACCATGCGCTTCGGCTCGATGAAGATCTTCTCTGGCAGCGCTTCGCGAGCCCTGGGCAGCGAGATCAGCGACTATATCTCGCGCATATCGACTTACAATGTCAAGCCCGGCGCTTATTATCGGACTGTCTTTTCCAACGAAAATATCTTCATCAAGCTGGAAGAAAGCGTGCGCGGTAAAGATGTCTACCTCGTGCAGACCATGGCCTCGCCCGTGCACGACAACTTCATGGAAATGCTGATCATGATCGACGCGTTAAAGCGGGATTCGGCTTGGCGCATCAATCTGGTCGTGCCTTATATGAGCTATACGCGCTCGGACAAGAAAGACCAGCCGCGCGTGCCTATCTCGGCTCGGCTCATCGCTAATATGATCGAGACAGCCGGAGTCGACCGCTATATGACCATCGACCTGCATTCCGGGCAGATCCAGGGCTTCTTCAATATCCCCGGCGATGCGCTCACGGCTTTTCATCTCTTGAGCGACCACATCATCGCCAAGCTGCGCTCTGGGGAACTGGACGATCTTGTCGTGGTGGCGACCGACCTGGGCTTCGCCAAACAAGGCAGAAACTGGGCGGAAACGCTCGGTGTGCCGCTGGCATTTGTAGAGAAGCGCCGAACCAGCAATGTCGAAAGCCCGCGCGCTCTGTCGCTGATTGGCAACGTCGAAGGCAAGAATGTGCTGCTGGTCGATGACGAGGTGAATACAGCTGGCAGCGTTGTCAATGCCGTGAATGTCGTGCGTGATTATGGCGCGCGCGATGTGCTCTTCGCTTTCACGCATCCTTTCTTCTCCGAACAGGCTTATGAGCGATTTGCCGCCCTCGACCTGCGCGAAATCATCTTTACCAACACGCTCGCCATTCCCGAATCTCGCAGGCTGCCCAATATGACCGTGCTTTCCATCGCGCCATTGCTGGGCGAGGTCATCCTGCGGGCGCACGAGGGCAGAAGCGTGGGCGCGCTCTTCAATGAGTGAAGAAAAACAGAGTGAAGAAAATCGCTCGATCTACAGCATTTCCGACAATCCGCCCAGCCGACTGTCTTCGACGACGCTGGTTCTGGGCGCGGCGATATACCTGGCGCTGTTTGCGCTGCTCTCGTGGATCGTACACATCGTCGGCTTGCAAGAATTGCAGCTGCTGGTGGCTGGCGCGGGTATCTGGGGACCGCTACTCTATGTCGGCACCAAAGCCCTGACCTTTACTTTTGCGCCGCTTTCCGCTGGTCCCATTCAGTTGGCGGCCGGCGTGCTCTTTGGCATCGAGCTGGGCACCTTTTATTCGCTGTTGGGCGAGGTGATCGGCGGCACTGTCAATGTCATGATCGGACGGCTCTACGGGCGGCCCCTCATCTTGCGCTTCGTGGGCGTGCAGGGCTTGGAGCGCATCGACAGCTTTTATCATCGCTACCTGGACGACTGGAAACGGCTGCTCGCGGCGCGCCTGGTGTTCTTTTCGGTCTACGACTTCATCAGCTATGCCGTAGGCTTGGGGCGCATACGCCTGCTGGTTTACATTTTGGTTTCCTTTTTCGGGGGCTGGGCACCGACCTATATTATTGTGCGCTTCGGCACAGAAGTCGCCCAAGATCTGCGTGTCCAGCTCAGCATCTATCTGGCGGTAGCGCTATGGGTCATCGTCTTTGTTCTCTTCCGCCGCCACTTTGAACGCGTGCTGGAGCGGTTCAGAAAATAGCCACCGCGCCCTGTGCTATACTGACGGCAAATAACCGAGGCAAAAGCGACAAGCTATGTTTCGCAAGTTCGTAAAGACCATATTCGGCGACCCCATGCAAAAGGCGCTCGCCAACTATCAAGGCACGGTCGACGAGATCAATGCGCTGGAGTCGGAGTTGCAGCAGCTGGATGACAAGGCGCTTGCTGACAAGCTGCACGAACTGAAAACCCAGCGGCAAAATGGCGCTTCTCTGGACGATATCTTGCCGGAGATCTTCGCCTTGGTGCGCGAGGCATCGGTGCGCACGATCGGCTTGCGGCATTATGATGTGCAGTTGATTGGCGGCATCGTCTTGCACGAGGGGCGCATCGCCGAGATGAAGACGGGCGAGGGCAAAACCCTGGTCGCCACACTGCCGCTGGTGCTGAATGCGCTGGATGGGCGCGGCGCACACCTGGTCACGCCCAACGACTACCTGTCCAAGCACGGCTTGCAGTTCATGGGTCCCATCTACAGCCTGCTCGGATTGTCGGCTGCGGTCATCCAAAATACCGGCGGGCAGCCCGACAGCGGCTCTTTCCTGTTCGATCTCGAGTTCATTTCCGACGATGCGCGCTATCAAAACCTGCGCCCGATCAGCCGGCGCGAAGCCTACAAAGCCGACATCCTCTATGGCACGAACAACGAATTCGGCTTCGACTACCTGCGCGACAATATGGCGCTTTCTCATGAAGGGCTGGTGCAGCGCAACTTGAATTACGCCATCGTTGACGAAGTTGACAACATCCTCATCGACGAAGCGCGCACGCCGCTGATCATCTCTGGTCCTTCTGACGAGCCATCCGACTTTTATCGCCGCTTTGCCTCTGTCGTTAAGCGACTGAAAAAGAGCAGCGAAGACAGTGTGGATGACGAAGCGCCCGATGGCGACTTTGTCTTGGATATCGGCGACCGCATCGTCTATTTGACCGAGCAGGGCGTGGAAAAGGTCGAAAATGCCCTGGGTGTCGCGCAGCTCTATCATCCCGACAACGCCGAGATGCTGCCCTATCTGGATAGCTGCCTGCGCGCCCAGACGCTGTTTGAGCGCGACAAAGAATACATCGTGCAGAACGGCGAAGTGGTGATCGTTGATGATTTCACGGGCCGACTCATGCCAGGCCGGCGCTTTTCCGAAGGCTTGCACCAAGCCATCGAAGCCAAAGAAGGTGTGCAAATCCGCCGTGAGAATATCACCATGGCGACCATCACCTTTCAGAACTTCTTCCGCATGTACAACAAGCTGGCTGGCATGACCGGCACCGCGCT